>CAIZMV010000150.1 GCA_903934195.1 uncultured Acidimicrobiaceae bacterium
GTACGTCATCGACTCAGTTGATTCGTCAACACCAAGGCCGGCCTTGAGGCTGCCCATGTCAATTTCCACTGTGTTCATATCGACGCCCAGTTCCTCTGACAAGCGGGCGCCGTGGCGCTGCATGAATGTCATTGAGATGTTGGTGAGTTCACCGATGATGTCAAGGTCTGGTGCAAGGCGAGCAATGGCGCCATCAAGGAACACCATGTTCTTGATGTACAACATGAGTTCCTTTGGCAGTTTCGCACCATAGGCAAGAAGTGCCTTCACGATGCGCTGCACTTCAGCCACGAGTTCTTCACCATCAAGAGACGTCGGGTCGATTGTGGGTTGGTCAAGGCCGAGATCACGAATTACTGCATCGATATCAGTGTCTAATGGCAGCGCGCCAAGGTCACGTAATGCAGACACTTGACTGTGCAAGTCATTTGTTGTTGCACCAAGCATGAGGCGCATGAATGCGAGTCGACGCTTCGTTGTTAGGCGACCAACGATGCCGAAGTCGAGAAGAGCAGTTCGTCCATCGGACAGTACGAACAAGTTTCCTCCGTGAAGGTCACCGTGGAAGATGCCATGGATGAGTGCGCCTTCCATGAAGGAGATCATTCCGGCCTTGATGACTTGTTCGGTATCAATTCCTGCTGCTTGCATGCCTTCAACATCATCGAAGTTGAAACCTTGCAGGCGTTCCATAACGAGGACGCGACGCTTCACGAGAATTGGGTGAGGGCGAGGCACGATGTATGAATCTTGATTGAGGTCGTGCAACATCATTGATACGTCGATCATGTTGGAAGACTCCATGCGGAAATCGAGTTCTTCAACAATTGTTTCTGCAAAGAGTTCAACAAGGGCTGGCGGGTTAGCAAGAGCAGCGACCTTGATGCGGCCAATCATGAACGGTGCAATCCATGCCATAACGCGAAGGTCACGACGTACAAGTTCTGATACCTGTTCGCGCTGAACCTTTACGACGACATCTTCGCCAGTCAAGAGTGTTGCGCGGTGAACTTGAGCAATTGATGCTGCAGCGAGAGACTGCTGTTCGAAATTGGCGAACACGTCTTCAAGTCGAGCACCGAGATCTTGTTCCACAATGAGTTTCACGGTGTCCCAAGGTTGTGGCGGAACTTGATCGCGACACTTCTTGAATTCATTCACGAGTTCAGTAGGAAACAAACCTTCACCACTAGAAATGATTTGAGCAAGCTTGATATATGTTGCGCCAAGTTTCTCAATTGCTGTGCGCAAACGAAGCGACATGTAGGTGCGCGAATCTTCAGGGGTAGCAAACTTGTTGCGCTTCTTCTGGATAAACCACGGAAGTAACGCCCAGCCAAGATGTGCAACAACGACCACTAGGCGACCAAGTGGGGGAATACGGCGGGCCCGAATAAGGGACGGGACTTCTTTTTGTGCTGCAGCACGAAGAGCGATGGCTACCTGCGACCATGCAATGGTGTCGCGATCAAGGACCCACGGACCTGAATCAGAGAAATTGCCCCAGGAAAGGTCATTAGGTCGTTCTGTCATCGAATCATTCTGCCGTGGAGAGTTGCTCCCACACGCCTTGCGGGGGCGAAATGCGACACAATGGTTCACGCACTAAGCGCACGGGGGATCACATGTCTAATGCACCACTTCAAGGGGTCAAAGTAGTCGAATTGGGCGTGTGGGTTGCTGGGCCAGCGGTCACGGGAATGCTGGCCGACTGGGGTGCAGATGTACTGAAGATTGAGCCGCCCACCGGCGACCCACAGCGTGCTGTGTTTGGCGCGTTGGGAGTTGCAGACCAAGCCGGCGTGCCGCCATTCGAAATTGATAATCGTGGGAAGCGATCGGTAGTTCTTGACCTACGCAATGACGCAGACGTGGAAACCATGATGACCCTCATTAGTGAGGCAGACATTTTTGTAACCAATGTGCGACCTGCTGGTTTGCAACGTCTTGGTCTAGACGCAGAAACACTGACAGAGAAATTCCCGCGATTGATTTACGGAATCATCACCGGCTACGGCTTAAAAGGCCCTGATGTTGACAAGGCTGGGTATGACATTGGTGCATTTTGGGCACGCAGTGGTTTAGCGCACACAACAGTTGCCCCCGATGAATTACCACCCGGCATTCGTAGTGGCCAAGGCGATCACACAACAGGAATGGCTCTTGCATCTGGTGTGATGGCTGCATTGTTCGACCGTGAACGAACAGGTAAAGGGCGCGTAGTTTCCACCAGTTTGTTGCGCACTGGCGTTTACACAATCGGTTGGGATTTCGGCGTGTACTTGCGTTACGGCAAACGACAGAGCACTCGTTCACGTCATCGCAACCCTGCACCGCAGATGAATTGCTATCGATGTGCAGATGGTCGCGCATTTTGGCTGCTGGGCCTTGAAGCGGATCGCCATTGGCCAGGGTTATTGAAAGCAATAGAGCGTGAAGACCTTGCAGCAATTGAGGACTTCAAGAATGCACGCGCCCGCGCCTTGCATGCTGAAGAATTGATCTCGATTCTTGATGCGCATTTTGCAACACAGGACTATGCATATTGGACAACGCGGTTTGACGCAGAAGATGTGTGGTGGGCGCCATTGAACTCAATTCCCGAAGCTGTAAATGACCCGCAGGTCATTGCGTCGGGAGCATTTATAGATATGACTCCTCAACCTGGCGAGGCGCCGTATCGCGCAGTGAATTCACCTGTTGACTTCGATGGCTACGCCCCAAAGTATGGGCCGGTGCCAAACCTGGGCCAACACGAACCGAAGTGGTGACACCATGACCGCTAGCCGTTTAGACATTGTGACCTTGAATACTCCTCATACCGATGAGTTGTCGAAATTTTGGGCTGACCTTCTGGGATTGCAAGAGATTGAACGCGAAGATGGTGACAGGTGGATACTTCTTGGAGATGCAAACGGCGGTCGCACAATTGGTTTTCAACGTGGTGAACACCTTGATGGTTCAATTCATATGGACCTGTCGTGTTCTACAGATGATTTTCAAAATGAGCGCGAACGCATGATGCATTTGGGTGCTATTGAAACCAGACCAATGCGAAGCGAACCGTATGGCCTTATTGCAAACTTCGCTGATCCAGATGGCAACTTGTTTGACCTCTGCGCATATATCTCTGCAGATTAAAACTGCAGTCAGCGTGGATCGCGACCCCATATTGCATGCAAAATTGCATCGGTGTATTCAGGTCGGCACACAAAGAAATCTGGAAGCCACGTATCTGGCGTGTTGTATTCAAGAGGGGAGCCATCAATGCGGCTCACGTGGAGGCCAGCAGCAAGTGCGACAGCAGCTGGTGCGGCAGAATCCCATTGGTACATGCCGCCATCGTGCACATAAATGTCTGCTTCACCCATAAGAATTGACATTGCTTTGGCGCCGGCACTTCCTAAACGAAATGCATCGCAATCAAGATGTTCGTTGACGAGCACCGCTGCATAGGGCGCACGATTACGTGAGGTGACAAGGCGTGGTTTTGCCCCTTCTTTCGGCGGCACCACTACGCCGGGGTGGGTACCGAACACAGCATCGATGCTGGGAAGTGACACAGCACCAGCGGTCAGCGCATCGCGTTCCCATAGTGCAATATGCACCGCCCAATCAGCACGACCCTCGCCGTATTCATTGGTGCCATCAAGGGGGTCAACTATCCACACGCGATCAGAGGTGAGTCGACGTCGGTCATCTGAGCCTTCTTCCGACAGCACTGCATCGGAAGGACGCACCGCAGTGAATGCTTCCATGAGGAAGTTATGTGCGAGCAAGTCGCCGGAGTCTTTGAGTTGCCACTGCGTCGTGCCGCGTTCAATAGTTACTTCACGATGTTCGACTAAGAGTTGACCAGTGACTCGTGCAAGTTCAATAGCAAGGTCGTGGTCGTTCAGCGATTTCCACGAATCGAAAAGCTCTGCGTTGGTCACTGCTCGCCGCGAGACAGATTAAGAGCGTCACGCACTAAAGCCCGAACTTCAACTTCATTTGCACCAGCTTCAACAAGTTGGCGAATACGCAGTTCAACTCGTTCTGCTTCAATCTCATTAAAGACATCAATACGTTTTGTTGACGTAGTGGCGGTAACTGCGATGAGAATGATTGCTGCGACGGCGGTGATCATTCCGAAGGTCAGCACCCACCCTTCATTGTTTCCACGAATGGACGACACGATGATTGCGGGTAGTCCTGCCAGGAAGGCACCAAAGCACAATGTTCGAATCAGCCGTAGTGACATGTGATTACCGAGAAAGGGGCTTGTATTTGATGCGGTGAGGCTGATCAGCGGCTGAACCAAGTTCTTTGTGGCGCCATGATTCGTATTCGGAGAAGTTTCCTTCGAACCAGCGCACTTGGCTGTCGCCTTCGAACGCAAGAACGTGTGTGGCAATGCGGTCAAGGAACCAGCGATCGTGACTGATGACAACTGCACAGCCAGGGAACTGATCAAGAGCGTCTTCCAATGCGCGCAATGTGTCAACGTCGAGGTCGTTTGTTGGTTCGTCAAGCAGCAGCACGTTTCCGCCGCGCTTCAACACTTTTGCCAAGTGAACACGGTTGCGTTCTCCACCAGAAAGATCACCAACAAGCTTCTGTTGGTCTGCGCCTTTGAAGTTGAAGCTTGCGACATAAGCACGTCCGTGAATTTCGCGTCCGCCCACTTTCATGTGCTCGACACCCTCTGTGATTTCTTCGTACACAGACTTTGTCGGGTCAAGTGAATCGCGATTCTGGTCGACGTAACTCAGTTGAACAGTGTCGCCAACAGTGACAGTGCCTGAGTCGGGAGCTTGCTGGCCTGTAAGCATGCTGAACAATGTTGTTTTACCTGCACCGTTCGGGCCGATGATTCCGACAATGCCTGCAGGCGGCAATGAGAATGACAAGTCTTCAATAAGCAAACGATCGCCGAAGCCCTTGGTGAGGTTTTCTACAACAATGACGTTGTCTCCCAAACGTGGGCCAGCTGGAATTGCGATTTCCAATTTGTCAGGGCCACGTTCTGCAGCCATTGCTTCTGCGTGCAATTTGTCATACGCAGCAAGACGAGCTTTACCTTTTGCTTGACGCGCTTTTGGCGACATCTTCACCCATTCAAGTTCGCGCTGCAATGTACGAGTTCGCGTGTCGCTTAGTTTTTCTTCGCCTTCGAGACGAGTCTGCTTTTGCTCTAACCATGAGGTGTAGTTGCCTTCAAATGGGAAACCGCGACCACGGTCAAGTTCAAGAATCCAACTTGCAACATTGTCGAGGAAGTAACGGTCGTGCGTAATTGCAACAACGGTGCCTGGGTATTCCTTTAAGAAACGCTCGAGCCAATCAACGCTCTCTGCGTCAAGGTGGTTCGTAGGTTCGTCAAGAAGAAGTAGGTCAGGGCGTGACAGCAACAAACGGCACAACGCAACTCGACGCTTTTCACCACCAGACAATTTCGAAACATCGGCATCGTTTGGCGGACAACGCAATGCGTCCATGGCGATTTCCACATTGCGGTCAAGGCTCCATGCATCGGCTGCTTCAATTTTCGCTTCGAGATCTGCCTGCAGGGCTCCGACCTTGTCGTAGTCAGCGTCGGGGTCTCCCCACATTGCCATGACTTCGTCGTACTTAGTGAGTAGGTCTCTGATGGGGGCAACGCCGTCCATCACATTGCCAAGAACGTCCTTGGTCAGATCAAGTTGTGGTTCTTGCTCGAGGAGGCCAACAGTGAAACCAGGGGTAAGGCGCGCTTCGCCCGTGTATCCGTCGTCTCGGCCGGCCATGATTCGCAACAAACTGGACTTACCACTGCCGTTTGAGCCGATAACGCCGATTTTGGCCCCTGGATAGAAGGAGAGGGAGATGTTCTCGAGAATGGTGCGGTCTGGTGGGTAAAACCGAGCCAACTTGTAACAGGTATAGATGAACTCGTGTGCCATGGTTCTATGAGGTTAGTTCGGCGACCTCAAGTTCCGCCTGTCCACCCCTCGGGGCTGTTACCTTTGAGTCTTGTCCAGCCTCTGGACACCTACAAAAGGGAAATTTCATGACCGCAGCATCATTGTTTGATCAAGCCGCAATCGGAAACTTTTGGTTCCGTTACCTCCATGTCCTCGCGGGCATTACCTGGATCGGTTTGCTTTACTACTTCAACTTCGTTCAGGTGCCAGGCCTTGCTGCCTACGGCGACGAAGGCAAGGCTCGCAACATCACCGTGACCCAAATCGCTACTCGCGCATTGTGGTGGTTCCGTTGGGCGTCAATCGCCACTCTTGCGACTGGTCTTCTCATCACAGCAGTAGCGCCTGATTACATGAATGACTTCATGAATCACCCAGGTTCAGACCCAGCGAACGCAAAGAACGCTGTGATCTCTGTCGGCATGATCATGGGAATTCTGATGGCTGCCAACGTGTGGATGATCATCTGGAAGAACCAAAAAGTTGTTATCGCTAACGCTGTCAATGTTCTTGGTGGCGGCGAAGCTAACCCGGATGCCGCAACATGTGGCCGTAAGGCACTTCTTGCTTCACGTCAGAACATGGTGTTCTCAGTATCTATGTTGTTCTACATGGTTGGTGCAGCTCACTTCTACCCAGAAGCATTCAGCGCAACCACTGGTAACGCAAACACTTTTATGTTCATCTCGCTTGCAATCATCGCATTGCTTGAATTGAATGCAATCGGAATTTTCGGTGGCATCAAGGCTGGTAACAAGATGTTGTGGCCATATGAGAGCCACAAGAACGCGATCATTTCATCGATTGTGTTGTGGGCGGTCTTCTTCGGCCTCTCCGTTGTCTTCATGGGCTAACGAACTTCGAAATGTAAAAGGGCCGCCCCAATGGGGCGGCCCTTTTGCGTTCTGAGAACTCGGTCTCTATTCGACGGTAAGAGTTGCTTTCATGTTGCTGTGACCAGGCACGTCACAAATCAATGTGTATGTGCCAGCATCCAACGTGATAGCGCCAGAGTCAACCGAACCCTTTTGACCAACGACCAATTTGAAGTTCGGAACCTTGGTGTCACCCTTAGCAAGGATGAGTGTGTGTCGAATTGAGTCTTCGTTTGAGTAACCCAACACCACTGATCCGGCAGTGACGGGGCCATAGGTCTTTGCATCAAAGCGAAGGCCCGAAACAGCGGTGACAACGAGGGCGCCGGTTGGCAACGTTTCTGCTGGGGCAGAAGTTCCGCCACCGCTACATGCTGTCAGAAGAGCCACTGAGGCCGTGAAGGAAAGAAGACGTTTCATGAGACCGAATTTACAAGCGAAATGGGCCAATAGGTCGGGCTGGAGTGATCAGGGGAAGTACCATTTGTCACGCGGACAACGGCGTCCGTGGCATCAAGCGAAATGGTGCCCAAGCGCCCACTAGGGCAGTGATCGAGGCGACAATGGCAGACATAGCTGACCGTACGCAAGACTTTGGTGCGAACTCATGGCTCGTAGAGGAAATGTACGAGCGATATCGCGCTGATCAGAACTCAGTGAGTGAGGCATGGCGCGAATTTTTCAGCGACTACCGAAGCGCTGCCACATTGACGGCCGCAGCGCCTGCGTCGCCCGTTTCTTCAGCCGCTCCGACGCCTGCAGCAACTCCTTCGCCTCTCGCAAGCTCGAACGACTCTGTAGTTCCTCAGCCGTCGGCACCTGTTGCTCCGGTGTCTGTTCCTGAAGGGTCCTCTTTGGAGCCGTTGCGTGGCGTTGGTGCAGCAATTGTGACGAATATGGAAAAGAGCCTCTCTGTTCCTACTGCTACCAGTTTCCGCAACGTGCCAGCGCGTCTGTTGGAAGTCAATCGTAAAGTCATCAACGATTACCGCTCTCTGCACGGTCTTTCAAAAGTTTCGTTTACACACATCATTGCCCACGCCATTGTTCGTGCTATTTCTGATGCTGTTCCAAACATGCGTAACGCATACGCAGTTGCCGCTGACGGAAAGCCCCAATTAGTTCGAAACCCACATGTCAATGTTGGGCTCGCGGTTGATGTTGATAAGGGCGACGGAACTCGTTCGTTGGTTGTTCCCGTATTGATGAATGCCGACACGCTGAGTTTCGCTGGCTTCCTTGTTGCATACGACGACATTGTTCGCAAAGTAAAGGCAAACAAGCTCACGATTGCTGACTTCCAAGGTGCAAACGTTTCAATTACAAACCCGGGCACCATCGGAACTGTTCAGTCAGTTCCACGTCTGATGCCGGGACAAGGTGTCATTGTCGGAGTCGGGTCTATTGATTACCCAGCCGAATTCCAAGGCAGTGACCCTGCAAACTTGAACGCTCTTGGAGTCTCAAAAGTTGTCACGGTGACAAGTACGTACGACCACCGCATCATTCAAGGTGCAGAGAGTGGATTGTTCTTGAAGCGAGTTCACGAATTGTTGTTGGGCAGCCACGGCTTCTACAACGACATCTTCCGCAGTCTTGACATTCCTTATCAGCCAGTCGAATGGTCATCAGATGCTTCACCAATGAATCGTGAAGAAACCATGATGGAAAAGCAGATGCAGGTCAGCACGCTTGTTCGAGTTCATCGTGTGCGTGGTCACCTCATTGCCGATATTGACCCATTGCATTGGAAGGCACCACGCTTGCCGCGTGAACTGGATCTTGCAACATACGGACTCACCATTTGGGATCTTGAACGTGAATTCCTCACAGGCGGAGTAGCAGGAAGTCACAAGATGACTCTTGATGAATTGCTTGGCGTCCTGCGTGATGCCTATTGCCGCACCATCGGTATTGAGTACATGCATATTCAAAACACAGATGAACAGCGTTGGATTCAGTCCAAGGTTGAGGGCGCAACGTTTACTCCAACACTTGATGAGAAGTTGCGTATTCTCGAACGCCTAAACGCTGCTGAAGCATTCGAAAAGTTCCTCGCAACTAAATATGTTGGTACCAAGAGATTCGGTCTTGAAGGTTCTGAATCAATGATTCCAATCATTGACGAAATCATCTCTGCTGCCGCTGATCAAGACCTTGATGGTGTTGTGATGGGAATGCCGCATCGCGGACGCCTGAATGTTCTCGCAAATGTTATGGGCAAGAACTACGAGCAAATCTTCAAGGAATTTGAAGGCCATATCAGCTCTGACTCAGTGCAGGGAAGCGGTGACGTGAAGTATCACCTCGGTGCTCAAGGCTCATACACATCAGCTGCTGGAAACACAATCGACATTGAATTGGCCGCAAACCCAAGCCACTTGGAAACCGTGAATGGTGTTGTTCTCGGAATGGTGCGCGCGCAACAAGACAAGATCGAACCTCCATTTGCGTTCAGTGTTCTTCCGCTTCTCATGCACGGTGACGCAGCCTTTGCTGGACAAGGCATTGTTGCTGAAGGTCTCGCAATGAGTGATATCTCTGGCTATCGCGTAGGCGGAACTATTCACCTTGTTGTTAACAACCAAATTGGTTACACCACTGCACCGAAGTATGCACGCTCCTCGATTTATGCAACTGATGTTGCAAAGACTGTTCAGGCTCCAATTTTCCACGTGAATGGTGATGACCCAGAAGCATGTGCCCGCGTTGCGCGCCTTGCATTCGAATACCGTCAGCGCTTCCATAAAGACGTTGTGATTGACATGCTCTGCTACCGCTTGCACGGTCATAACGAAGGCGATGATCCGAGCTATACACAACCATTGATGTACAAGGCCATTGCAGAAAAGCGCAGTGTCCGCAAGATGTATGTCGAACAGTTGGTGAAGCGTGGCGACATCAGCCTTGAAGTGGCTGAACAAGTTTTGCAGGATTATCAGAGCAAGCTTCAGACCGCACTCGACGACACTCGTTCACACGCGCCTGAAAAGGTGAAGGCTGCAAAGCCGCCAGTGCCGGTTGGCGTATTGCCTCATGTGAACACTGCTATCGACAAAGCAACATTTGATCGAATCTTTAGTCAGCTGACGAATTACCCAGCCGACTTCACGCCGCATCCGAAACTTGTTCGTCAATTCGCAGCCCGCGAAGCAGCTTTCGAAAAAGATGGCGATTTTGAATGGGCGATTGGTGAAGCACTTGCCATTGGTTCATTGCTGTTGGAAGGTTTTGATGTTCGCTTGATGGGCGAGGATTCTCGTCGTGGAACATTCGCACATCGTCACGCCGCGTTAGTCGATTACGAGAATGAAACCGACTTCATTCCGTTACAGCAGTTGCCAGGTGCAACTGGAAAGTTCTGGGTGTACGACTCACTCTTGTCTGTGTATGCAGCACGTGGTTTCGAATACGGCTACGCGCATACGAACCGCAACACTCTCACCATGTGGGAAGCACAGTTTGGTGACTTCATCAACGGTGCACAGATTGTGCTTGACCAGTACTTGGTGGCAGCTGAAGATAAATGGAAGCAACAAAACGGCTTGGTGCTGTTGTTGCCACACGGTTTCGAAGGGCAAGGCCCAGAGCATTCCAGTGCACGCGTAGAACGTTTCTTGCAATCTTGTGCAGAAGACAACATTCAAGTTGTCAATGCAACAACTGCTGCTCAGTTCTTCCACGTATTGCGTCGTCAATTGCACCGTGATATTCGTAAGCCATTGGTTATCTTCACTCCGAAGCAACCATTGCGTATGAAAGAAAGTCGTTCACGTCTTGAAGATGTCACTTCCGGTTCATTCCAGGAAGTACTGAATGATCCATTCGTTACTGACAAGGCATCGGTCAAGCGCATCGTGCTGTGTAGTGGAAAAGTTGCATGGGATGCCATGGCAGAACGTGACAAGCGTTCCGCTCCTGTGGCTGTAGTTCGTGTTGAGCAGTTGTATCCATTCCCCATTGATCAAATCAATGAAGCAATAGCTACGTACCCAAATGCAAAAGAGATTGTCTGGCTTCAAGAGGAACCGGAAAACATGGGTGCATGGCAATTCGTTGAGCACCGAATCTGGCGAGTGAAAGAACGTGGATACGACTTGCGTCATACAGCGCGGGTTGCCTCAGGAAGCCCTGCAACAGGTTCAAAAGCTATTCATGACCAAGAACATGGCGACCTCATGGACGAAACGTTTTCGGGTTTCTAAAACTGAAGGCCCAAGTGATCTGAAAGTTCCTGAAGAGCAATAGTTGGGTCACCAACTTTGATGGTGCGCATGCCCATCGCTGCTGCTGGCTTTAAATTGACACCTAGGTCGTCAAGAAACACGCATTCATCTGGTGAGACGCCAACAAGTTCGCATGCAATCTCATAGAAACGTGGTTCAGGTTTTCTGCAACCAACCTTGCTGCTCTCCACCACATGATCAAACTTCTTCATGATTGCGGCGACTTCAATTTGTCGTGGTGAGGGGTCGGGGGTAGTCGACACCACATTGTTAGTCAGACACGCTGTGCGGTACCCAGAGGCAATTACGTGGTCAAGTGCAGCCACCATGGCAGGTCGCACATCGCCAGACAGCAGGGCAAGCACGTCGGCACCCGGAATTCGATGACCAAGTGCCTCACTTTCTGTGGCAAAGAGGGCGTCGAACTCAAGAGGGGAGATGTCATTGCGCTCAAGGAGAGCCCAGGCGTTCCCATCCGGATTAGTGGAATTCACCCGCCGAATGTGATCTAACGGCAGTCCAGATGCCGTTTCGTAGCGATTAAAGGCCTCAAAAGGGCTGGAAAGGATGACCCCGCCAAAATCCCAGAGAACAGCACGAATTTCCTTATGTATCACGGGCGACAGGCTAGACGGATTGCCCATCAGATGGCGGGTTCGGGTGATTGACTGAATGGGTGACCAAACACATCATCGTCGACGGATCGAACATTGCAACCGAGGGTCGATCAGTTCCCAGCCTTGCCCAACTCCACGAAGCCGTCATGGCCTTGATGGATGAATTCAAAAATGCCAAGGTCTCAGTCGTTGTTGATGCAACATTTGGGCATCGCATCGCCAAAAAGGAATCTGCAGAGTTCGAAAAGGCAATTGCTAATAACGAACTCGTTGCGCCTCCGGCGGGCGCAGTTGGCCGGGGTGATGCATTTGTTTTGGCAATCGCAGACAAGGTGAATGCTTCCATTTTGTCGAACGACAGCTATCAAGAATTCCACGGTAAATACAAGTGGCTTTTCGATGAAGGTCGCCTTATTGGTGGAAAGCCAGTGCCACTTGTTGGTTGGGTATTCGTCGAGCGACTTCCGGTGCGTGGAGCCACGAGTCGTCGTTCTGTAAAAACAGGAAAAGTTGTTAAGAAAGAATCTCCGACTGCAAGTCCGGAAGCCAGCAAGCCAATGCCAGTTCCAAAGGCTCCGCCTCCGAGCGTCAAAGCGAAAATGGCCAATGAACTCATGCCATATTTGCAGTTTGTCGAAAAGCATCCCGTTGGTTCAAAGGTAAAGGCCGTCGTTGAGTCGTATGCGGCAAACGGAATTACTGCACTCATTGGAGATATCTCTGGGTACGTACCACTTCGCAACATGGCAAATCCGCAACCACGTAGCGCTCGAGACATTTTTACTCTTGGTGATTCAGTGACATTGACGGTTGTTGGCTACACCCCGGCGCGACGAAGTGTTGATCTTGCAGTGCCAGGTGTTGTTGATGTTGTGGCAAAGCCGTCAGGCAAACCGTCGGTTGCAAAGAAGGCTGTGCCAGAGAAGAAAGCCGCTGTAGTTAAGAAATCTGCACCCGCCAAGAA
>CAIZMV010000151.1 GCA_903934195.1 uncultured Acidimicrobiaceae bacterium
TCATCGAAACAGCTGGTGCTGAATTGTTGATCAAGGCCGACAACTTGGCTGACGGAGTTTTCAAAGCTCCTGAGCTTGCAATCAACGTTGCTGATCCGAAGATCTTCATTGGTCTTCTCATTGGTGGCTCCGTGCCGTTCTTGTTCTCAGCACTTTCAATTCGCGCCGTAGGCCGTACAGCTGGTGTTGTTGTTCAAGAAGTTCGCCGTCAGTTCGCTGATGGAAAGATCATGGCCGGCACAAAGAAGCCAGAGTACGGCCCAGTCATTGACATCTGTACAGAAGCTTCACTTCGTGAATTGGCTACACCTGCACTTCTTGCAGTGTTGACACCAGTCATCGTTGGATTCGGAATTGGTTGGCAAGCACTTGGTGGATTCCTTGCAGCTGTCATCTTGACTGGCCAGCTCATGGCTAACTACCTCAGCAATGCTGGTGGTGCATGGGACAACGCAAAGAAGTACATCGAAGACGGCAACCACGGCGGTAAAGGCTCAGAGCCATACAAAGCTGCTGTCATTGCTGACACCGTTGGTGACCCATTCAAAGACACAGCAGGTCCTGCATTGAACCCGCTGATCAAGGTGATGAACCTTGTGTCGTTGTTGGTGCTTCCAGCAATCATCAGTACTCAGGACAACGATGGCCAGCGCTTGCTTATTGCAGCTGCAGCACTCGTAGTTCTCGCTGCATCGGTGATTCGTTCATCGCGCCAGAAGACAACTTTTGGTCCAGCAACTAACTAAGTAACTACTTACCAAAAGGCCCGAGCCATGTGCTCGGGCCTTTTGTGTTTTCCGAGAAACTTTCGGCAGAATAGAAACATGCGATATCTCAGCCTCGATTGGATTGATGCCATGCAGGCTCAGGTGGCCTCTAGCGAGTCACTGACAGACCTTGCCTCTAGCCATTCCATTGGCGTCACACAAGTGGTTACAGACGGCCCAGAAGGCTCTGTGCTGTATCACTTGCAGGTGGGCAATGGCATCGCCCGCTTTGCCTCTGGTCCTGCACCCGAAGAAGATGTCCGCATGGAACAGACCTGGGAGACAGCAGTCGGCGTTGCAACCGGATCATTGCCAGCTCAAGAAGCTTTCATCAAGGGCCATGTACGCATCTCAGGAGACACTCAGCGCCTAATGGATGCCGTGCCTGTATTTGCCGCCCTTGATGCTGCATTTGAAGCTGTACGCGCGCTGACAACCTACGAGTAAAGATTTACGCGGTACGAAAGTACGGGTTTGACGGATCAGCCATTGCTGCAAGTGCCTGATTCAAATCCGGGCCAGCATCACGGGCCTGTTGCAGGGCCGCGAATGTGGCATCTCGATTGTTCGAGAAAACTTCTTCTTCGTTATTGGCAGTTGGATTCACCCATACCGCAACGATGAGAACAAGCGAATCAATGTCGCCATCGAACAATGAATTCTGATGCGCGAGTCCGACACCAGCTGCAACACCAGCCTGTGCCCCACCCCATGTCAACTCACCATGGCGATCATTTGCAATAGCTGCTTTGTTTACAAACAATGTAAACGGGACAACGGGCATGTTTGGTTGCGCAACTGCAACA
>CAIZMV010000152.1 GCA_903934195.1 uncultured Acidimicrobiaceae bacterium
TAGTTCATCAAGCACAGCTTTCGCTTGTTCCGTGGACAGTTCGCGGACATCGCGTTGTCCGCTACTGGACAAACAATGCACACATGCCAAGTTGCACGCATACGTAAGTTCCCATGTGAGACAGATAGGGGCATCAAGCCCCTGCTTCATTTGTTGGCCGAGGCTATGAGAGGACACGAATTATCTCCGATGTAGTGAGTGAAGAAAGAGCTTCAATGAATGAGGGCCACCGTGATTCTGCGACGCCTTCAGCAACAAAGGTGTCGCGCAACGATGGGTGTTCACCCATTGTTTTGACAACACGAACAATGTCTGGGTGACGAAGAAAAACTAAACGACGATTGCCGTAGTGATAGGCGAGAGCACCAAATGGTTCAGGCCGGATCGCGACTTGAGGGTGCAGTTCGCACGCGGACTCAAGCGTGACTGTCATGAGGCGAGAAACTAGTTAGTAAACGCCGCACATGCCGTCGATGGAAATCTCCTCGACGAGGAGTTCCTCGACGATGGGGCTTTCCACGCTGGCTGAGGCCTGCTCGGGTACTGACTGTGGGGTGGTGTCCTTATCCATGACTACGAGAGTACCCGTCTCAGAGCCCACTAGAGAATATGTGGTGTGAATGAGTAATCTCTGGGGTGAACCTGCCAGGCACCTGGCAGCCAAACAAGGGGGCTCCCATGAAGACAACCGCTGCAATTCTGTGGGAAGTAAACGCTCCGTGGAGCGTCGAAGAAATTGAATTAGATGCGCCGAAGGCTGGCGAAGTCTTGGTGAAGATTGCCGCTTCAGGCATGTGCCACTCTGACGAACACCTCACTACTGGCGACTTGCCATTCGCGTTGCCAATCATTGGCGGCCATGAAGGCGCCGGAGTTGTGGAAGCTGTTGGCGAAGGCGTCAGCTGGCTTGAAGTGGGTGACCACGTGGTGTTCGGGTTCATCCCGTCATGTGGTCGTTGCCCAAGCTGCTCAACCGGCCACCAGAACTTGTGCGACCTAGGTGCGCTCATGGGTCTTGGCATGCAGGTAACTGACGGCACTTCACGCCATCACGCTGGGGGCAAAGACCTCACGCTTATGTGCATGCTCGGAACTTTCGCCAAGCACACAGTTGTTAACGAAGCTTCTTGCATCAAGATTGAAAAAGATGTCCCACTTGAGAAGGCATGTCTTCTTGGTTGCGGTGTTGTAACCGGTTGGGGTTCTGCCGTGTACGCAGCAGACGTTGCTCCTGGCGACACAGTCGTAGTTGTTGGTGTTGGCGGTATCGGTGCAAATGCAATTCAAGGTGCTCGCCTTGCTGGTGCAAAGCGCATTGTTGCAATCGACCCAGTTGAGTTCAAGCGTGAAAAGGCAATGGAATTCGGCGCAACTCATACTGCAACATCAATGGCCGAAGCATTGCCGTTGTTGCAAGACCTCACATGGGGAACCATGGCGAACAAAGTCATCATGACAATGGGCGTCGGTGACGGACAAATGATTGGCGAAGCAATGGCGCTTGCTGCAAAGCGCGGCCGTGTTGTTGTTACCAACATTCACCCAGCATTTGAAATGGGCGGCGCAAACATGAGCCTTCTTGACCTCACATTGATGGAAAAGCAACTTGTTGGTTCTTTGTTCGGTTCAGGTAACCCACGTGCAGACATTCCGAAACTTCTTGGCTTGTACCGCGAAGGTCAACTTGATCTTGACGGTCTTGTTACAAAGACATACAAGCTTGAAGACATCAACGAGGGATACCAAGACATGCGTGATGGCAAAAACATCCGCGGAGTTTTGATCTACTAAAACACAACAACCAGAAATGGTTCACAATTCCAGGGGGAAACAACAATGAAGTCACGCGCAGCGGTTTTGTACGGGATTGATCAACCATGGGTGGTTGAAGAAATCGAAGTCGATGATCCAAAAGCCAATGAAGTATTGGTGAATTGGAAAGTGGCCGGAATGTGCCATTCTGACGAACACTTCGTCACTGGTGACATGGTTCCCCCTAAGGAACTGTTGGCCATGATGGGTGTCGACGACTTCTTTCCATTTATTGGTGGGCACGAAGGTGCTGGCGTTGTTGTGAAGCTTGGACCTGGTGTTACAACCCTGCAA
>CAIZMV010000153.1 GCA_903934195.1 uncultured Acidimicrobiaceae bacterium
ACGTATGTGTGGTGGGTGACAGCGACCAGAGCATTTACAAGTTTCGTGGTGCCGACTTGCGCAACATTGATCAGTTTGAAAGCGCATTCGGCGAAGCAACAGTTGTGGTGCTCGCGCAGAACTATCGCAGTACGCAAACAATTCTTACTGCTGCCAATGCAGTCATCTCGCAGAATGTCGGAAGGCGTCCGAAAGACCTGTGGACATCTGCTGGTGATGGTGAACGAATAGTCCGCTACTTTGCAGAAAACGAATATGACGAAGCCGCCTGGGTTTCCTCAACAGCGCAAGAGATTCACACAAAAGAAAAGCGTGCATGGGGCGATATCGCCATCATGTATCGCACCAACGCGCAAAGTCGCGCCATTGAAGAATCAATGATGCGCTCTGGCATTCCGTACAAGGTTGTTGGTGGTACGAAGTTCTACGAACGTCGCGAAGTGAAAGATGCCATTGCATATTTGAAGGCCGGCGCAAACCCACTTGATGAAATCAGCATCAAGCGAGTACTGAATGTTCCGAAGCGTGGCATTGGTGATACCAGCATCGGGAAGATCGATCTGTTTGCTACTGCAAATGACATTTCATTCATTGATGCAATGCGTCGTGCAAGTGAAGCAGGCGTATCTGGTGGAGCAATCAAGGGAATCGCATTGTTTGTCACCTTGGTTGATCAGATGAACGCAGCATTAGCTGACGGGCCATCAGCTTTGTTGGAAGTGGCAATGAACAACAGCGGCTACATCACCGAACTTGAACAAGAAGCAACAGTGGAAGCGGCAGGGCGTCTTGAAAATATCTCGGAACTCATTGGTTCTGCTGCAGAATTCACTCAGGTAGAAGAGTTCCTTGAACAAGTGGCGCTGGTTGCAGATACTGATGATCTTGATGCTGAAAATCACATTGTGCTCATGACATTGCACTCAGCAAAAGGCCTTGAATATCCGGTTGTTTTCTTAGTTGGCTGCGAAGAAGGAATTTTCCCTCACAACCGTGCGTTACTAGACCCTGCAGAACTTGAAGAAGAACGTCGTCTCGCATATGTAGGTCTCACTCGTGCGCGCGAACGCTTGTTGGTGTCACACGCATGGCAGCGCATGTTGTTCGGCCAATCGCAGTACAACCCGCCATCGCGGTTCTTGGCTGAAGTTCCTGCCGAATTGTTTGATCGACAGGGCAACGTCGATTCAGGATCTGATCACGGGCGCGTCTTTGGTCGCACTTCCACCGACTGGAACGATGCTGAACTTCCGGCGTACAAACGTCGCAACGAAGATGACGATGATTCGTTTGGTCGCTCATATGGTCGCCGCGCCGAGCGAGCCGTGCGCCCTGCAGCAGAGCCACGCAATACAGATCATCTCGTAGGGCTGAAGCCAGGTGATGATGTGATGCACTCGGTATTCGGTGAAGGAGTTGTCATCGAGATCAAGGGCACTGGCGACAAGACTGAAGTCACCGTCCGTTTCCGCGATAAGGGCACCAAACACTTGGCTCTTGCGTGGGCCCCGCTGACAAAACTGTAGTGAAGTTCTTTTCAGAGCTCCACGAGTAGTAGAAATAGTGTCATGAAGGCAGCAATCCTTATCGAAAGTCTCACTGGCAACACGTGGAAGGCGGGCGAACTCATCGCAGCCAATCTGCAACAAGAGAACTGGTCTATTACCGGCATCTCTTCTATGAAAGATCCGAATCATGCATCAATTCAAGATGCTGACACGGTCATCGTTGGCACGTGGGTTCACGGACTGTTTGTTGTCGGTCAGGCGCCATGGGCAATCGATCGCCTTCGTCACCTTCCAGCAATGGCCGGGAAACAAGCAGTTGCTTTTTGCACGTATGCATTGAACCCTGGAAAATCACTTGATGTGATGACGCGTGAATTACAAATGCGCGGTGCAGAAGTTGTTGGTGGCCTTGCGCTACAGCGCGGCCATTTGGCAGAGCATGCTGAGGAATTTGCTATTCGCCTCGTTGATTCGGTTCCCGCCAGATAACTACGGAACAGTGGTGGCGCTTGTCGTCAGACCGCGCAAATCGATATACAAAGTCTTTTTGTTCTCAACAATCGGGCGCACTTCGGCCGGCGCCTTTAATTGATTCACCTGTATGGTTCGATTTTCGCAATCGGTGAACGTGCTGCTTCCTTGAACATGAGTGACAAGACATGTTGCGTCTCGGTCAGCGGGAAAGCCGTAATACACCTGCCAGCCAGTCGCTGGGTCTGAACCCGTGTGGTCAAGGACGATTGACCGAACACCGTCTGGGCTCTTCAAATCTGGCAACAGCAACGGCCCATCGGCCGCTATGGCTTTTGCCATTGAGTCGACTTGGCCCACCTCAAAGACTCGGTTCCCAATTTCAGACCCTGGTTCAGCCCCGTCGTTGATGATGGTAGCTACCAGCCACAAACCCGCAAAGAACAGGGCAAAAAATGCGATGCCTCCGAGAACGGGCACAACTGCACGAGCAAGGGGACTGCGAGGACGGGGGAAAGCCATGTCCCTATTCTGGCGGGTTGGTA
>CAIZMV010000154.1 GCA_903934195.1 uncultured Acidimicrobiaceae bacterium
AAGGAAAAGTCGTACAGCAGTCACCAGAAGAATTCCGGCAAAGGCAATCGCCAGAACCCGGTGCGGCAATATGTGAAGCAACTTGGTGCCAAGAACAGCTCCAACAAGTGCGCCTGCGGCAAGACACAAGCCAACGCGCCAATCAACGTGATCATGACTCCAGTACGAAACCAGTGATGCAGCTGAAATTGGGAGCACTGCAGCCAATGAAGTGCCATGGGCAATGCGCTGATCCATCTTTGCAATGAGAACTAAACCAGGCACAATAAGGATTCCACCACCAACGCCAAACATTCCCGACAAGAAACCAGCAGCAATTCCCACAAGGGCTACGGTGAGTAATGGTGTTGCTTGTGGCGGTTGAATTGAACTTGATTGAGGCTGCGACATTGATATCTCCTCCTAGATGTTCCCACATCTCAGATGATTTCGTAAGTTTCTCAGAATGAGGAACAGGCCCTATTTTCTGGGGCTGCTAATTGCGTCAGTATTTCTCACTGCATGCGCCACATTCTCAACGAAATCACCGACCACAATCTCAACGACTGAATCACTGATGTCACAGATTGCTTCGCACTGCACAGACTTGGATGCGCCCGAACTCGGTGAAGGAAAAATGTGCGTCGATAACGGCTTCAGAATCAAAGCCGATGATTTCTCATTCTCTAATTGGGGTCGATCTACGGAAGCCGATGCCAATGTAACCATTCAAACTCTGATTGATCTCTTTGGCCACAGTGCAGTATGTGTCGATGGACCTTCAACTGAATGTGTTATTCGGCCGACAACTGTGCAGAAGCTTGAAGAATGGAATAACGCGCTTGCGGGTGGAAGATGCGAGGGTCTAGCAACACTGAGTACTCGCTTTCTCTTGAAACTCGATGACCCAACTACGTTCAAACCCAATGCAACTCGCGTCGCTGACTTACAACGTGGAAATCAATTACTTGATTCCTCAATTGTCTATTGGTGGGCGACACAATTTCTTACCGAGGTTTCCGACCGCGCAGCAATTTCTCGCACGAAATCACCTTTGCAATTAGTCGATGACTTAATCCAGGGCTTAGCTAATGGTGTTGGCTACACCGTCGGGTTGTATTTCGGATCCTCTGGTCATGCTGTTACTCCATTTGCGGTGACTCACCGAGGAGAAGACTTCATCATCCACGTATACGACAACAATTTCCCCGGTGTTCGCAAGGAGATAGTTGTCAATGGAACCACAAACGCGTGGAACTATGCAGCAGCACGTGCACAGCCCGACGGAAACAGTATTGATTGGACTGGCACTACAGGCACTTTGGAGCTCACGCCTATGTCGTCTCGCAAGGGGCCATTCAAATGTTCCTTTTGTTCAACCTTTACAACCACAACAGATACTGTGCTCACAATTGCGTCACGTGATCCAGCAGCTGCCGGCTACACCTTCATTACAACTCGCGATGGCCAACGTATTGAAGCGTCACCGGATTCAGTGATCAACACAATTACGGGATCCACCTATGCCGTCAGCAAGGGCCTTGGCGGTGGACTCGTAACCATTCATATTCCAAACACCATTACTGATTTTGATATCGAAGTGCGTCGAGGCTCATCCGTTATTCCAGCAGCTGATGTGGTGGTTGCAATTCAACGCCCGATGGCGGCGAACATTCAAGTCTCTGGCGATCTCGCCCACACTGTTGTCGGTTCTTCATCAACGGGTACAACGTTGATTGCAGTGCGTTCTGATTCCACCTCAGTATCTGCGCCATTGGAGAACCCAGCCAGACTCAGCATTGCCTCTGGCAGCCAACTTTCACGCACAGAATTACCCCGCGGCCACACCCTTCTGATTCGCCAAATTGAGGACAACGCGATTGAAGTCGCAATCAAAGGTGAGAATGACTCTGAGATCAGCTCCACATCATTATCTGCGCTTGAGAACTCACCAGCAACCGAAGTAACACTTGCTATTAATGAGCTTGGAGCAATCGTTGCAACAACATCAGACGTTGAACCAGTGCCGGTGCATGTTCCAAGCACGGTCAATTTCACACCAGGAAAAAAGAAGCCTGCGACACCAACAACAACGACGGACCCTGCAAGTATTGAAATTGCACTGCCTGATTAGGCAGCAATTAGTTATTGAAATTGCGAAGCAATGTTGGCCCAAATTGAGCCGTATGCATCAAGGCGTTGAGCAGCACTGCCGCCCAAAGTGAAGTCCGGAACACATACTTCGTCGAAACCCTGATCAACATATTGACCAATGGCATCAACGATCTGTGAAGTGGTGCCGACAATGGAACGTTCCATCGGAACTTTTGTCTTCAAGTTTTCTGCAGATGCTTCATCAGGTGTCACAAAGAAAAGTGCCTGCACTGATTTACGCATAGTGTTGATGTCGCGACCTTCTTTGTCGCACGCCTCACGTAATTTCTGCATGACTTCGCCGGCGCCTTCAGGTGGTCCCCATGTATTCCACTCTTGAGCAAAACGTGCGGTGAGGCGCAACATGCGTGGCCCACCTGTTCCGACAAGGATCGGCAATGTTGATTGCACTGGCTTTGGTTCACATGGCGTGTTGATAATCGTGAAGTGTTTGCCTGCAAACGACACACGGTCTTCTGACAACATGCGCGAGGTGATTTCAATTGCCTCTGCAAACCTGTCAACTCGATCTTTGTTTCCAAAGAGTTCTATACCAAACGCTGTGTGCTCGTTGATTTGCCAACCAGCACCCATGCCTAAAACGAATCGACCATTACTGATGCGATCAATCGTGGCTGCACGGTTAGCAATAAGCGCCGGATGATTCATGGTGGTTGGAGTCACCAATGAGCCAAGGCGAATGCGCGAAGTTGTGGCAGCAAGAGCAGACAAGATGCTGAAACACTCATGCATGTCACCACCGATGGGTTCACCATCAGGAGTGTTCGGCATGTAATGGTCTGCGTACCACAGGCCATCCCAGCCCATGTTTTCTATTTCAGTAGCAAGGTCACGGACTTCAGTCCATGGTCGTTCGCTATTGGGCCAAATTGAAAATTTCATTGATGACTAAGGAATCAGGATGGGCCGCTGAACATACCGCGGTATGTCTCTGGCTTTCCAGGAGATTCTTCGCCTTCGTAGCGGTTGATCTCTGAACGAGCAACAACGCTCCAGTGCACTTCGTCTGGACCGTCGGCCAAACGCAAAGTGCGCTGGCTTGCGTACATGCGTGACAACGGAGACCATTGCGAAACACCGGTTGCGCCGTGCATCTGAATTGCTTCGTCGATGATGGCGCACACGCGAATGGGCACCATTGCCTTGATGGCGCTTACCCAAATACGAGCTTCAGCGTTACCCATAGTGTCCATAGCTTTTGCAGCACGAAGAACCATGAGACGACATGCTTCGATTTCGATACGTGCCTTTGCAATCACTTCTGGGTTCTTGCCCAAACGAACAATTGGCTTGCCGAAAGCTTCACGAGTAAGTCCACGACGAATCATGAGCTCAAGTGCACGCTCTGCTGCACCGATTGAACGCATGCAGTGGTGGATACGGCCAGGTCCGAGACGAACTTGTGAAATCTCAAAGCCCTTACCTTCGCCCTGCAAGATGTTTTCTTTTGGCACGCGAACGCTATTGAAACGAATGTGCATGTGACCATGAGGTGCGTCGTCTTCGCCGAACACTTCCATTGGTCCGACAATTTCGACACCCGGGGTGTCACGTGGAACAAGAATCTGTGAATGCTTGCGGCTTGGAGGGCCATCAGGGCTAGTCAGCAACATCACAATGAAAATCTTGCAACGTGGGTCACCTGCACCTGATGCGTAGTATTTATCGCCAGTGATAACCCACTCATCTCCGTCAAGTTCTGCACGGCACTGAAGGTTCTTAGCGTCTGACGACGCAACGTCTGGCTCGGTCATTACATAGGCAGAACGAATCTCGCCGTTAAGAAG
>CAIZMV010000155.1 GCA_903934195.1 uncultured Acidimicrobiaceae bacterium
CTCGGTGGACCACAGTCATTGCATACAAACTCCATGGATGAAGCAATGGCCTTACCGACAGAACGTGCCGCCCGTAGTGCACTGCGTACGCAACAAGTAATTGCTAATGAAACAAACGTGACTGCAGTTGCAGACCCACTTGGTGGCTCGTGGTATGTAGAAGAACTTACCAATGAGATGGAACGTCGGGCTGAAGAGATATTTGCCGACATTGAAGCATTTGGTAACGGTTCAATGCTTGATGGTTGCATTAATGGCATCGAAGAGAACTGGTTCCAAAGCCGAATTGCAGACTCTGCATATGACCTTGAACGCAAGTTCAACTCTGGCGAACGAATCATTGTCGGTGTTAGTCAATTCTTAGAAGGAAACGACGAAGACGAAATTGACCTGTTGCGCATCACTAACGAAGACGAGCAGAAACAACGTCGCCGCCTTGAGGCCGTGCGTTCATCGCGCAATGCTGCCGCCGTGGCCGAATCACTTGCAGTGCTTGAAGCCGAAGCCGCTGACCCAGAAATCAATCTCATGCCAGCACTGATAAATGCATCAAATGCGCAGGCTACGGTTGGCGAAATGATGAAGTCCATGGGCACCGTATTTGGCCGTCATATTGAAGTGCCAACAATCTGATGACTCTTCGTGTGCTTGTTGCAAAGATCGGACTTGATGGTCACGACCGCGGAATCAAAATTGTTGCGCGCCTCTTGCGAGATGCGGGCATGGAAGTTATCTACACCGGACTTTTTCAAACACCTGACACTGTCGCATCAGCTGCAATTGACGAAGACGTTGATGTCATCGGTTTATCAATGCTGTCAGGCGCGCACATGACCCTTGCGCCATTAGTTGTGGAAGCCTTGCGGTCACGCGGGTCATCCATTCCGGTAGTCGTCGGAGGCATCGTGCCACGACAAGACATACCACTACTAAAGGCAGCGGGTATTTCTGAAGTGTTAGGCCCTGGCGCGCCAGGTACCGCTGTTGTCGACACGATTCGTGCCGCTGCAAACGCGTTGTGAATTACTGACGATTCATTTCTGCTTTTGCTTCAGCTGCTGCAGTATCAACGCGTCGTGCTCCCGATTCAATAATGATTTCGTGTAGTTGACCCGTGTACGCATACGGAGCGCTGTAACGAGTTGACACTGGAGAACCATGGTCGAATCCGACGCTTGGTCCGACAGATGAAATCATGCGCATGTACAACGACACCTCTGCTGTACCGCCCGACACTCCGTCAATCGTGACTTCCAAAAAGCCAGACATTCCGTCGCCACGGCGAAGGACCGCACGAAGTTCGTGATCGCCTTCTGGTACTAGTCCCGCTGATTCGATAATGGTGTGATCACCGAACGCGTTGTAGTCAAGAAGTAGTCGACCATTCTGAATGAACACTGAAATTCCGGAGTTCTGCGTGCCCGATGCATACAACACACCTTCATCACCCTTTTTGTAGGTAACTTTTGCAACGATGTCGACATTGCGACCACCGACACCACCCGATGCCTGTGCAGGCATCGGTGACATTGGCGGACGATACACATAACGACGATCTTCGGGGTGTGGTGAGTTCTTGCGGAATCGCGAACCAAAGAGTTCAACACCTCGGTCATCAAGTGGCAAGACACCGTGGATTTCTGCTTGTTCCCACCAGTGAGCAATCATCTCTTCAAGCTTCGCTGGTTCGCTGTCGGCGAGGTCGTTGCACTCTGAACGGTCGACTGATAGGTGATACAACTCCCACTTTTCATTGCTGTATGGCTGACCAGCGGTGTGCTTCAAGACGGCTTTCCATTCGCCAACAACAACGGCCAAGCTTCCACCATTTTCAAAATGCTGAACCGTGTTTGTGGCAGGAGCCTTCGGGTCTTTGAGGAATGACTTAAA
>CAIZMV010000156.1 GCA_903934195.1 uncultured Acidimicrobiaceae bacterium
TCCTGGCAACACAAACACAAGTGCAGCAACCACACGACCCATACGTTTCGAAGCGCCGAAACCCTTGACCGCCAATCGACCAGCAAACCATGCCGTTGCCATCGCCAGAACAACATTGGCCAGAAGAGAAAAACGGTACGCGCCGTGCAAGGAGCCAGTCACCAACGCACCAAGACCCGTAATGACTCCGTAACCGGCCGGATAAAAGCTGCCCGTCGGTATTGGGGCTTCTGTATGCCCAATCAGAACCTGCCCGTTCGACAAGAAACCCCACTCATCAGGGTGAACAGTCGGGCCCGCCTGACGCAAAGCAACACTGACCATGAAGGCTCCGCACACAACGGCAGCAAACAAAACAATTCTCGCCTGCAGAGACGATGGCTCGCTGTTACGCATCTTGTGAAGCCTCTGGTCTAGTTGACGCAATGCTTGAGTGACCACTGTCCTACCCTACTTTCGCCACACTCTCCAATGAGGTAGCCCTGTTTCAGGCAACGCCTACTGAGTCAATCAGGTCGGGTTAGGACGTGGCTTTGTTGGGTCCGGCTCTTTTGGCAGGCCCAACACTCGTTCACCCACAATGTTGCGTTGCACTTGTGCAGTTCCGCCCCAAATGGTTGAAGAACGATGCTGGAACATTGAACCGATCCAGCGATCAACTTCGTACTTACCGTCTTTATCGTTTTCGATCAGCATGGAGTCTGCACCGCGTGCGTTGACCATGAACGTACTGAACTTCTGTGCGTACTCTGACCAGAACATCTTGTTGATTGATGCTGCAGGTCCCGGCTCTTTACGAGCAAGTACTTCGGACAACAACTTCAGGCCCTGGAAACGCATGATCTCGACATGTGAAAATGCCCATGCCAAGTTTTGACGTACCACTGGGTCCGTGGTGAGACCTTTTTCTTTAAGAAGCTTGACGCCATCCCAGAACTGACGAGTGAATTCAACGTGTTGAGTCGTTGCATTTCCACCGCGCTCGTTACCAAGCGTTGTCATGGTCACGCGCCAACCGTTGTTCATTCCACCAATGATGTTTTTGATTGGTGCACGCGACTCTGTCATGAAGGTTTCAGTGAAGTGCGATGCACCATGTGGCTGCTGGATAGGGCGCAATTCAATGCCGTTTGACTTCTTGTCTGGCGTGAACATTGGCAACAGAACATACGAAATGCCCTGGTGCTTTGGGCTGTCCGGATCTGTACGACACAAGCAGAACATCATGTTTGCTTCTGTTGCGCCAGAGGTCCATACCTTTTGGCCAGAGATGACTACTTCATCACCGTCGATGATTCCGCGAGTCTTCAAACTTGCAAGATCGGAACCGGCATCAGGCTCTGAGAAGCCTTGGCAATAGCGGTGTGTGCCGTCGATGATTCGTGGCAAAAATTCTTTCTTCTGCTCATCTGTTCCCCACACGATGATGGAAGGACCAACAAGCCACTCGCCCATGCCACGAGTAACGCGAGGAACATCAGCGCGAGAGAACTCTTCGTTCATCACAGCAACTTCGATACCGGTAAGTCCGCGACCGCCATATTCCTTTGGCCACGAAACACACATATAGCCAGCTTCGGTCAACTTCTTTACCCACTCTTTGCCAGCTGCAGTCATCTTGCCGCGCGCCAGTGAGTCAGCTGAAACTCCAACAAGTTCTTTCGGAACGTTGGCTTTCAACCACTCACGTAGTTCAGTGCGAAATGCCTGTGCAGCAGGCCCTAGGTCTAGTTCTAACGGCATGTGTCCCCCAAAGGTGTTGAGAGACCAGTATCTCAGTTAGTCGAGTGCTGCCAAGAACTGGACAATGGCCTTGTTCACGGGCTCTGCATGAGTCATGTTTGCCGCATGTGGTCCACCATCGATTGGCACCAATGTGGTTGGGCCAGCAATACGGTCGCGAAGGACTTCAGCTTTTTCGATGGGGATAGCCACATCAGCTGTTCCGTGCACGATGAGAGCAGGACACGTGATCTCGCCGAGTCGACCCGTGACGTCGTCGCGATGCATCAGGCAATGAAATGCCTTTGTGAATTGGTCTGGCACCATGGCGCCCCATTTGGCAAACCATTCATTCCACTCGCCTGGCCCAAGAATCAGACTCGATATGACGTCTTGAACAGCAACTGCTCCGTGTTCGATCCATGCAGCGTGAAGCTGGTTGTATGGTTCCACTGTTGCAGGGTCTTCCGTACCTGCTTGTGTGTCAAGAAGTATCAAGGCCTTCACCCGTGATGGCGCAGTGAGCGCGACACGAAGAGACAGAAACCCACCTTGCGACATTCCGCCAATAACAGCGGATTCGATTCCTAAGTGATCCATAAGGCCAAGAACA
>CAIZMV010000157.1 GCA_903934195.1 uncultured Acidimicrobiaceae bacterium
CGTTGCGCGACACCTTTGTTGCTGAAGGCGTCGCCGAATCACGGTGGCCCTCATTCATTGAAGCTCTTTCTTCACTCACTACATCGGAGATAATTCGTGTCCTCTCATAGCCTCGGCCAACAAATGAAGCAGGGGCTTGATGCCCCTATCTGTCTCACATGGGAACTCACGTATGCGTGCAACTTGGCATGTGTTCATTGTTTGTCAAGTAGCGGACAACGCGATGACCGCGAACTGTCAACGGAACAAGCGAAAGCCGTTCTTGATGAACTTGCTGCATTGCAAGTGTTTTACATCAACATCGGTGGTGGCGAGCCAATGATTCGCCGTGACTTCTTCGAAATTGTTGAGCATTCAATTGCTAACAACATTGGTGTCAAGTTCTCTACCAACGGCGCGTTCATCGACAAGAAGAATGCAGAACGTCTTGCCGCCATGGATTATCTAGATATTCAAATCAGCCTTGATGGCACAGACGCCGTTACTAACGACGCTGTACGCGGTGAAGGTTCATACGACACAGCAATTCGCGCAATGGACAACTTGAAGGCAGCCGGATTCGGGCAATTCAAAATTTCAGTCGTCGTCACACGCCACAACGTTGATCAACTTGATGCATTCAAAGCTCTTGCTGATTCGTACGGTGCTCAGTTGCGCATCACACGTTTGCGTCCAGCAGGGCGAGGCGCAGACACTTGGGATGAACTTCACCCCACTAATGCACAACAGCGCCAGATCTACAACTGGTTGCTTGCGCACGGCGAGAACGTTCTTACAGGCGATTCGTTCTTCCACCTCAATGCATTCGGCGAATCATTGCCAGGCTTGAACCTGTGTGGTGCTGGCCGAGTGGTGTGCCTCATCGACCCAATCGGCGATGTCTATGCATGCCCATTTGTTATTCACGACACCTTCAAAGCGGGCAACGTTCTTGAAGATGGTGGTTTTACCCATGTGTGGCGCGAATCAGATCTATTCACAGAACTGCGCGAGCCACAAAGTGCGGGCGCATGTGCTTCCTGTGGCGCATTCGACGCTTGCCAGGGCGGCTGCATGGCTGCCAAGTTCTTTACAGGACTTCCCTTGGACGGCCCAGACCCCGAATGCGTAACAGGCCATGGCGAAGTGCTTTTGCCTTCAGTTCCCGTCTCGCTTGTTCCCCGCCCATCAATGGACCATTCAAAGCCAGCACGAACCCTCATAAAGAGTAAAGTTTCTACGTGAATTCTTTTGTCGCAGTAGGTGCGATCATCATCGCGTATTTCTGCGGCACCTTGCCCATAGCAATCCTGATTGCGAAGTCAAAGGGCATTGACATCACAACTTTCGGTTCAGGTAATCCGGGTGCAAGCAATGTCGCACGAGCACTCGGTACCAAATATGGCGTTCTAGTTTTCGTTGGCGATGCCCTCAAAGGTGCAATTCCTGTCGCCATCATGATGTCGAATCGCCCCATTGCATACGCATGTGCAGCCGCAACCGTGTTAGGTCATGTATTTCCGATTACAAGGAAGTTCAAAGGTGGCAAGGGTGTTGCAACTGGAGCCGGAAGTTTGTTGCCACTCCACCCCTTTCTTCTCATCGGTGCTGCTCTGACCTGGTTACTAGTAACTAAGGCAACAAAGAAGGCATCCATTGCATCCATTGCAATTGTGCCGGTACTAGTTCTTGCATTCATCATTAGCGGAACACCAGGGTGGGAAATCTTCGCACTCATCGGAATAGGTGCCTTGGTGGAAATTCGACATGCGTCAAATATCAAGCGCCTTTTGTCCGGAACCGAGCCCCCAGTCACGGGCTCAACCGTCTAGCCTCAATTCGTGCTTTCGTTTCTCGATTCATTCTTTAATTGGCTCGAGCATTATTCAGGGTCACCTTGGTTTTATGTAGTGATTTTCTCTATTGCACTGCTCGATTCTGTGGTTCCAGTTGTTCCAAGCGAATCACTAGTAATCATTGGCGGAGTAAGCGCTGGACTACATCAACTTCACTGGTCGTTAGTAATCGTCGCGGCTGCTGCAGGCGCATTTGCCGGAGACAACATCAGTTATCAAATTGGAAATCGGTTCTCAACTTCAATTCGAAAGAGATACGAACGGAGCGATAAAGGTCAGCGTCGGCTTCAGTGGGCACACAACCAAATTCAGTTGCGCGGCGGCGAACTCCTAATCACTGCGCGATTTATTCCGGGCGGGCGCACACTTCTTACTCTCAGTTGTGGCATCACTAATCAAGATCGACGTTGGTTCATGAAATGGATCGCTGTTGCGACTCCAATCTGGGCCATGTACGGAACCCTTCTTGGTTTCATTGGTGGTCGGTCATTTCAAGACAATCACACAAAGGCTTTTCTTGTGGCCTTTTCAATTGCAATCGGAGCAACCATAACGTTGGAAATTATTCGACACTTTCGTAACCGTTTTGGGTCATCATCAACAACCCCACACAATTAACATGACGACCGCACGTCTGAACTCCCCGACTTCAATTGTCTTACTGCTACCGCTTGGTTCATTTGAACAGCACGGGCCACATTTGCCTTTAGATACAGACACCATCATCATTGATGCAGTTGTTGCCCAAGCGCTACGTGACTCGCAAATCAAAGCAGACTCATTCATGGTGGCACCAACTATTGCGATCTCTGCAAGTGACGAGCATGCCGGATTCCCCGGAACACTCAGTACAGGTTCTGCGGCCTTGACTGATTCTGTCGTCGCCATTTGTCGATCCGCGTCGTGGGCACAGGGCGTGTGCATTGTCAACGGACACGGCGGAAATGCAGATGCGCTTGCCAGCATTAGTTCAGCATTAACGCACGAAAAGATACGGCACTCAATGTGGTCTCTGCCTTCTTATGACGGCGCCGATATGCACGCCGGACACACAGAAACCTCAGTAATGCTCCATATAGCTCCTGCAAAAGTACAAACAGATCGCATCGAACGAGGGACTGTCGGCGACGCATCCAGCCTTGTGGCTCAAATGCGTACCAGCGGTGTTGTTGGCGTATCAACCAATGGGGTTCTTGGCGACCCAACAACTGCAACAAGTGAACACGGCATTGCAGTTATGAAACTGTATTCGTCACGTCTTGCCGCGCATCTCGCGACACTGTCTAGTGAATGGATTGGTGACGCACAATGACAGTCAGACTTATCCCTGATGATCAATGGTTCCGTTCTCGCAACAAGAACGGTGTACTCGCAGGTTCTCCACTTACTTACTTCGGTGTTACAGACGCTGGATCAAAAATATTGGACGCCATCGAGACCAATTCACTATTGCCGGAGAATCACGCACAACTGACGGATCGTTTGTTGGCAACCGGTGCAGTTCACCCTATGCCGAAGAACACCGCAGCCTTGTCTGACATCACGGTGGTGATTCCTGCGTACATCACGAGTTCAGAATCTCTTACGGACCTTAAGAAACTTGTTACATCACTCGCGGGGCTCACAATTGTCATTGTGGATGACGCATCGCCACATGCTGTAAACATTGATGGCGCTCGCGTGATTAGGCATGACACAAACAAAGGACCCGGGGCTGCTCGCAATACCGGCATCGCAACTGTCACAACAGCAGTGGTGGCATGTGTCGATACTGACGTCATGGTCACGTCACAGCAAATCGCAACACTCGCTGCGTATGTCATTGACGCTCACGTTGGAGCCGTAGCTCCCCGAATCACGTGCACCAATAATCAATCATTTATTAGTGAGTTCGAGTCTCATCATTCACCTCTAGATCTTGGCCCCATTCCTGCTCTAGTTCGGCCTATGTCTCGTGTGTCATACCTGCCAGCAACTGTTCTTGTCTGCGATGTGCAATTGCTTCGCAATGCTGGCGGATTTGATGATTCAATCCGAATGGGCGAAGACGTCGATTTAGTGTGGAGATTGATTGAGAACGGAATTAGTTGCCGTTACGTACCGTCAATTGAATGTCCACATTCCCCACGCTCATCAATGCGAAAAATGCTGAAGCAGCGTTATGACTACGGCACTAGTGCTGCATTACTTGACCAGCGTCACCCACGCGCAGCGTCGCCGTTACGCGCCAATGCTTTGTTATTGACTACGGCCACTACCGTTCTCATGGGTTACGTCTATTTCGCAATGATTCTGGTGGTGCCAACCATGGTGTACTTCATGATTTCGTTGCGCTCGACATCCATTCCTATTGCTACTCGTACGCAACTCGCATGGAAGGGCCTTGTCAGCACTACTCGCCTACTTGCACGGGCCATCATGCGAGCCTGGTGGCCACTGTTTTTCATCGCGTCTGTTGTCTCACTACGCCTTGGGGTGATGTTGACATTCAGCGCCTTTGTGCCGCCAATAGTTGGGCTTCTTCGTAAGAAGCCGGGCTATCCCATTCGGTATCTCGTGATACGTATCCTCGAGAACTTGGCGTATGGAGCAGGCGTATGGGCTGGCGCTATTCGCGCACATTCATTGCGTTGCTTGTTGCCGGTAATTACCGTGCGGCGTTCAGTCGCGCGCTGATGTCATTGCATTCTTCGCACACTGAAGCAGGAATAACTCCCCAGCGCATGAGGCGAGAGAAGATGGCGCAGCCGAGACAAAAGCCAACGAAAGCTTCGAGAGAAGCAGCACCAGCCAACATGCCAATCACGACTCGTGAGGCGAAGGGCAAATCAAGAATCCATAACACTGAAGCGGTTATGGAAAAAGCTGCGCCAATGCCCTGAGCAAAACGCTTCGGAGGTCCGGCAACAAAAACATGGTCGCGCTGTAGTCGAGGCGTGATGACTTCAGTTGCAATGCGACCAAGTGGACTGAGAAGTGGGCCCGTCAGCACGCGAGCAATGAAACCGTATGTCAGCGGCACAAGCACCCACGGATTGCCAGTGATTACGAACAGAACGCTCATCAGAACAGCACCTGTGGCCACAATGCGGGCGGAGGTTTCGTTTACCGGATTGGGAAATCCAAATACTTTTGCCATGAGCCC
>CAIZMV010000158.1 GCA_903934195.1 uncultured Acidimicrobiaceae bacterium
GCGCGCCATTTTCATAACGAATACTGATTGCGAGACCATCAATTTTGAGTTCACACACGTAACGAACTGCCTGATCACCAAGCCCCTTCGCAACACGGTCACCCCATGCGCGTAATTCTGATTCATCCATTGCATTATCAAGACTGGTCATTGGCACACGATGCACAACTGGGTCAAACGTTGTGATGGCAGCAGATCCCACCGAAAGCGTTGGTGATGAATCATCGACTAGTTCAGGGTGCTCAATTTCTAGCTGGCGCAGTTCACGCGCTAGTTCATCAAATTCGGCGTCACTGATTTCGGGGTCGTCGTGACCGTGATATCGGGCGTTGTGGTACTGCACCTGCTCGCGCAGTTCTTCCATACGTTTCTGAGGAGAAGGCGTGCGCGACATCACCTACAAACTACTAAAGGGGTACGGCAATGCGTGGCCCTATGAGCCAAGTGTCAAGCGTGAAGCTGTGGCTTGCTGGCCCACCTTCATAGAGACATTGCGCACATGCGAAAACACTCGCTCTGCCACACCATCAGAATGCGAGCCAAGCCCACACGCAGGTGTGATGTAACTCATACGGCGAACGAGAAGCGGATCAACACCAGCTTTGACTAATGCACACATGACTTCCATGAGGGTTTTCCAAGGACGCTCAGCGCTAATTGCAATTGGTCCATCTGTTCGTACAGCGCCCCATGCAATGCGACCGCCATGTTCAAGATGATCAGAGATACGACTAGCCGCCACCAACATCTCCCCCATGTCTTCGTCATTCGAAGGAGAAGGCACGGGAACAGACAGAACGTTTGCGCCAGTTGCGAGCATTGCGCCCCAGTCGGTTCTGCCGCAACAATGCAGACCACTGATGTTTTCGATTGTTACTGCAGCCAATGCACCAGAAATGAGGTCAATGACTTCTTCTGTCGAAATGGAAAACCCAGGTTCAAGTGCATCTGGCATAGATGGCTCATCAAGCATGATGAGCTGAGTTACGTCCTCGCACACACGTGCAACTTCTTCTTGCAAAGCACTGACGTGCGCACGCACTGCTTGCAATGCAAGTGGAAAAGCAATACGAGGCTCTAGGCCAATTCGTACCAAAGCAATACCCAATGTCACTGGTCCGACAAATTGCCACTTCACGGTGTGGACGCCAGGATTACGAACAGGAAAACTTTCAAGGAACGCAAGAAACGAACCATACGCATCAGAATTTAAATCAGTTGTAATGAAGTGATCAATGTCTAGCGACGACACGTCGACACTGATGCCGCCGTACTGACCGACAGAAACACCTTCAATACCAACTAACGCCTGAGCAATCATTCCTTCTGCCGGAGACCGTCGAGGAAGGGATGGAATGGTGACAACATCTGTCGAGCGCCATACGAAATCAAGCGCAGCCGACACGCTGCGATGCGGCAAACTGCCAACGCCGAAGGTGGCGCCAGGACGTGGCGAATGGCCGTTGTCTGAATTCACCTGTCCTCCTTTGGCGTATGAGCAAAAAGCTCCTACCCATTGGTATCAGTAGTGCTAACTAGGAAACGAATTGGAAAATTCTGTGACAGAGACCTCTGCAGGTAAGGCTAGAGACATGGCAAAACTCCTCCCACTTCGCCCAGAGCGCATTGCGGTGTCGGTGGTTCTTTTGGCCTGGGTTGTTCTGGCACTTTCGGCACCGTGGCAGGCAATTGCTGACGATGCATCTCGTCCAGTCAGTTGGGTTCTCCTTACATGGGGTTGGTTGTTGTGGACAGCCGTCGGAGCGTCGTCATTAGTTCCATCTCCAATGTCACTCACGCTCGTACGCATCGTGGTTCCGTTATCAGTGATTGTTTCTATTGTCGCAAGCCAGCCTGTTGCAGTTTTCTGTTCTGTTGTGGCGCTCATCGTGTGTGCATCGCCAGTGTTCGTCGACGCCATGGTGCAAGGCGGCGCATACGGAGACGAAAACCGTTTCGCATTACGCACACCACTTCCGTACGTTGTTCCTGCAGTTCTCGCGTGGGCCATCTACACGGCCTCGCTAGTTGGTGGGAGCCTTCTTCTTGCTGCACAGCAATTCATAATCGGTGCCGTGCTCGTGGCTCTTGGAATTCTTCTTTCACGGACTATTCCAAAACGTCTTCATCGCCTTGCCCGCCGCTGGTTGGTACTGGTGCCCGTTGGCATTGTGGTTCATGATCATTTGGTGTTGCACGAAACCATCATGGCTCCTTCTGCAAAAATCATGTCGGTTGTTCGCACGTCTGATGTTGGTGAAGCAGCAGACCTAACGGGCGGAACATTCGGCGATCGTCTCACCATCACGTTGACCGAAGCAGACAAAGTAGTGATGTCAGCAATTACTGCAAAGACATTGGGAACAACTAAAGCACTACACGTGAAAATGTTCTGTATTGCACCGCGCAGACTAAGTGCTGCGCTCTCGGCAATTACTCAGTAACTATTCCGCCACCAAGTACAACCATGTCAGTGGAGTCATAGAAAACCACAGTTTGACCTGGTGATATGCGGCGAGTTGGTCGCGACCAAGCGATCACGGCAGTGTCACCCGTAACAGTAATGGTGCCTGCAGAACGCTCGCCATGGGCACTTCCCTGCACAAGAATTTCATGCGACGAAATAGTTGAAACATCAGTTGAATACGGCCATGACAACGTGCCAATAGAAGTATGCGAAATGAATAATTCAGATTCATCGCCAACAACAACTCGACGTAGCGGCACATCAACTGCCACCACATACCGTTTGTCGCCACCACCCAAACCAAGGCCACGTCGCTGACCAAGTGTTACTAATTCAACGGCTGGCACTTCGCCAACCTGTGTGCCCGTTGCATCAACAACAGCTGCCGAGTTAAAGGTAAGACGTGGCTCTAGAAAGCCTGCACGGCCAATAGTGCTTCCGATAAAGCACACATCTTGACTATCGGGCTTCGCTGCTGTGCGTAAGCCGCCAGTTGTAGCTAATTCACGCACATCTGATTTCTGCATATGCCCAACCGGAAACATCACATATGCAAGATCTTCAGCCGACAACATATGCACTACATAGCTCTGATCTTTTGCAGCGTCTGCACCACGCGCCAACCGCAAAGTTCCGTCAACATCAATCACACGTGCATGGTGACCTGTGGCAACTGCATCAAAGCCCAATGCACGACCACGTTCAATAAGTTTGTCGAACTTCAAATGTCGATTGCATTCAATACAAGGGTTCGGCGTGGTGCCTTGTACGTGAGATGCCACATACGGTTCAACTACGTGCTCGTTGAATTCTTCAGAAAAGTTAAAGACCAAGTGATCAATGCCCACTTGTTGTGCAACCCTGCGAGCATCATCAACATCAGATACCGAACAGCAACCTGTATCGCTTTCGCCACCCCATAAACGCATAGTGACTCCGACGACATCATGACCCTGATCACGAAGCACTAACGCTGCGGCCGATGAGTCAACGCCACCTGACATAGCTAGAAGAACTTTCATGATGTCACCGCCCCCAGTCGTGCTGCCGCAGCAATTGTTGCATCGATTGCTGCAGAAACATCGCTTTCGGTGGTGGTGTGTCCGAGGCTAAAACGTAGCGAACCCTTGATGCGTCCGCGTGAAACACCCATAGCTGCCAATACGTGTGATGGCTCCATAGCTCCACTCGCACATGCCGATGCAGCCGATACACACACATTTGCTTCGTCTAATAGGTACAGCAATGATTCGCTCTCCAAGTTTTCCAAGCACACATGTGCAGTTCCTGCAGTGCCGGTTCCGGGCGCAAGTGTGGCCGTGGCGCATTCAATGCGTGATGTGATTCCGCTAATCAACTGATCCCGTAATTTGCCAAGTCTTGCAACTTCGGTTTTACGATTCTTGTCTGTCAATGACAACGCAATTGAAGTACCCACAATGCCAGCAACGTTGTGTGTGCCACTGCGACGATCACGCTCTTGTCCCCCACCCAGAATAAGTGGCTCCAACGTTGCGCCTTCACGCAACACCATGATTCCCATTCCTTTCGGCCCACCAAATTTGTGAGCCGACAATGTGAGGCAATCAACATGAGCCCATACTGTTCGCAAGTCAATCCAGCATGCAGCTTGTACAGCATCTGTATGGAACAGTGCATCTGGTGCTTGACGTCGCACTGCGTGCGAGATGTGTTCCAAATCTGAAATTGCACCGGTCTCGTTATTCACGGCCATCACTGACACCACAGCAACATTGTCAAGGTCTGTCAATACAGCGCGCATTACATCAGGATCAACAGACCCAGCTGAAGTCACTGGCACCACAGTTCCGCCAATGTGCTCTACGCAGTGCAACACAGCATGGTGTTCGGTTGCTCCACACACTGCGGTACCGCCGGTTCGACGAGTAGCCCCAAGAACTGCGGCGTTAGCGCCTTCAGTTCCGCCACTTGTGAAAATCACTTCGCCCGGACGACATCCGATGACTTCAGCCACCACATCTCGTGCCTCGTCAATCACCTGACGGGCTTCTCGCGCGAATCGATGCGACCCCGATGGGTTTGCATACATCACATCGCCGTATTTGCTCATGGCATCGCGGGCCTCGGGGCGCAACGGCGAGGTTGCAGCATGATCGAGATACACGTACGAACGTGGCGAATCGGTGATCTCGGTCATCTCTTCAGGCTACCGATGCGTCCCCTCACACATGGTCGTGGTGGACTAGTACCTGATGAGCAACGACCACGAGAACCCCTATGGCGTTGACGGATACGACGCAACCACATATGGCGATTCCTTTGCTGAGGTCTACGACCAGTGGTACGAGGGCCTCGACGATGCCGACTTTCTTGAATCGATCGTTAGTTCCCTCTCTCATGAGCCGGTGCGTGTTCTCGAGCTCGGTGTTGGCACGGGACGACTAGTGGCGCAATGGCTTTCATTACGACCCACTTCAGGCGACACAATTGTTGGTATTGATTCATCGGCAGCAATGTTGCAGATAGCTAACGAGAAGAACTTCCCTGCTTCTGTCTCTTTCATGCAAGGCAACTTCTCAGAACAACTGCCCATCGGCCCATTCGATGTTGTCTTCATTGGTTACAACACTCTCTTCAACGTGCCAGACGAATCAGCCCTACGAAACTGCATCAGTCGCGTGGCTCGCGCCCTTACCCCAGGTGGCTCCCTCTATATCGACGCAGTTATTCCGAATTCAACAGAAGCCTCAACACTTGAATCCATCCAAACCATGGCCACGGGCGAGGAAGTTCTTGCTACAAGCCACCACGACCCACTGTCGCAGCGCATTACGGGCACTTTCACGCACCTTGGCACCGAACATGGCTCACAGGTTCGATCATTCGCTGTTCGTTACTTCACTCCACCCCAACTTGATGCAATTGCCGAGCAATCTGGATTGACTTTGTTCTCGCGTTATGCCGACGGGCGTCAGACTGCGTTTACTTCTGATTCATATCGACACGTCAGTCGGTATTCACCGACCGTGTGACTTTCGTGGGCCGATAATCCACCGAAATCAGGGCTTTTCGGCCTATCCTGATTAGGTAATGAGTCAGCTTCGTCTCAATCTTCTCACCGGCCGCTGGGTCACGGTGGTGCCATCTCGAGCTAAACGCACGAGCGACTTTGCTCCGCGCGCTCAAAAAGTTGAAAACGATCCTGATCGTGAATGCCCGTTCTGTCCTGACAGCACACTTGCGCATGATGATGTTCCGCTTTTAGAAAACGCTGACGCAGCAGGTAACTGGCAATTGCGCGTTATCGCTAACCGCTACCCCGCATTCGAAGGTGACGAGTCGCTTGCAGTACGCAACCTCGGTCCTGTTCACGTAATGGCCGAAGCCAGCGGAACTCATGAAGTGTTTGTGTACTCACCAGAGCATGAAGTACGACTTGATCAACTCTCTGATGATCAAATCGCACAACTGATGGCCGCGCTCAAGGCTCGCTTCATTGCACATGCCAATACGCCAAATATTCGCTACACCCAAGCAATCGTGAACCATGGTCGTGAAGCAGGCGCATCACTTGCTCACCCACACGGACAGCTGCTCGGTCTTCCTTTCGTACCTGGCGAAATTCTTGAAGAAGAACGCGCTTTTGAACGCTTCAAAGGTGGGTGCATTGTGTGCACGACTACAGAAGCAGAATCAAACAACGAACGTTTCGTGCTTGAGAACGATCACGCAATGGTCGTGTGCCCGTTCTGGTCATCTAGCCCCTATGAATTGCTCATCATGCCAAAAGACCACCAGCAGCATCTCACTGATTCCTCAGATGATGCACTCACTGGCGTAGGTCTCGCAGTTCGCGATGCTCTGAGGCATCTTGTTGCCACTCTGGGTGACATCGCTTTCAACCTCGTGTTCCATACAGCCCCATCGCACCACGAGGGCATGTACCACTGGCACGCACACTTGTTCCCCAAACTCACCACCACTGCCGGTTTTGAACGCGGCACAGGCGTGATGATCAACATCATTGCTCCTGAATTTGCTGCAGACGCACTACGTCGTGCCGCAGTTGGCGTTTAGTTCATGGGAAGCATTCGCGTAGCAATTGATATCAACGCAAGCACACAACGCGTGTGGGAAGTTGTTGAACCAATCGAGCGTCACGTCGACTGGATGGCAGATGCTGTTGCAATCCGCTTCAAGACAGATCAAACACGTGGCACTGGCACTCAGTTCTATTGCGACACAAAAGTTGGCCCCATCAATCTTGTCGACGAAATGACAATCACTTCATGGGTGCCTGAGAAAGTAATGGGCGTTACGCACACAGGCGTTGTAACCGGAACTGGCGAATTCACACTTGAAGCTCTTTCTCCATCATCCACTCGATTCGTGTGGACCGAAGTCTTGGTGTTCCCATGGTGGCTCGGTGGAAAACTTGGCGCACTTGTTGGTGGTCAGATTGTGATGAAAGCAATCTGGCGCAAAAACCTGCGAATTCTCAAGAAGCTCGCTGAACAGTAATTACGCAGGACGTGGCGCAGACCAGCCACGCCACTTTGAAATCACCCGTATTGAAAACGCCAGCACAATGCCAGCGATGGCTACTGCTGATTGGTTGAGATTCCATTCATCTCCCACTACAACCACTATCGCAGCGGCTATGGCTGCAGTTGCGTAGATCTCTCGGTGCAACACCACAGGAATTTCACGCACCAATACATCGCGTGCCACGCCTCCCCCAATTGCAGTGAGCATGCCAATGCCAACTGAGGCAGAAGCATTGAGGCCCGCATTCAATGCCTTCTGTGTACCTGCAACAGCAAACAAACCCAGTCCTGCAGCATCAAGAACGATGAGAGGTTTTTGCAACCGAGAAATAGCGGGGTGAACGTAGAAGACAAAAACGCCACATACAACAGGCACAACCAAATATCGAGCATCAGTAAACGTGGCAGGCGGCGCAATCCCTAGCAACAAATCGCGAATGATTCCTCCACCCAAAGCAGACGTGGCCGCCAATGCAAGTACACCGAAAATATCGAGGTTCTTTTCCACGCCGAGTAAGCCGCCCGATAATGCAAACACTGCAATGCCCACTAGGTCTAGGACAAGCAACAGGGTCGATGTACTCATGTTCTCAGTCTCGCAGAGTCAATGGCCGCACTAGACGAATACACGAATGAGTGCCGTGGTGCCCACCCCAGCAACTATCACCACAACAAAGGGCAACTTGCGCCACGTGGCAAGCACTGCAACCGCTAAACCGGCAGCCCTCGCATCAATGGCGTAACTCTGACCAGTCGTAAACGTGTCCTTTGCAATAAGCCCTGCCAGCAACGCAGCCGGAATAAGTAATAAACACCGCTGAACCACCAACGGCATTTCACGTTGGCCAATGATGACAGCACCAAGAAGCTTCAAACCGTACGCGCAGACAGCTAACGCCAATACAAAGGTCCAACTCATGGCGCACCGTCCGTGGTCGCTGTTGGTTCGCTAATAGTTGGTGAAATACCAAACAACATGCCAAGTGCCGAAACAAGAATCGGTAAACCAATCGGCATGAACGGCGCCAATGCCACTGCAGCAATCGCACCAAACAATGCGGCTTTGCGGCCAGCCGATGTGCGCAAGTGTGGAGCAATCATTGCGGTAAACATCACGGGAAATGCTGCATCAAGCCCGAAATCGCTTGGGTTAATGCTGGAACCGACTAGAGCACCGAGCAAAGTGCCAATGTTCCAACTTGCATACAGAATCGCCCCAGATATCCAGAACGCTGTGCGACGAGTAGCCGGATCTGTTTCGGCTGAGACAATTGCTGTTGTTTCATCTATTACCCATTGCGCACCAAGTAACCGAGAAGCCATGCTTCCCTCTTTCAACACGGGGGACATTGCTAAGCCATACACCGCGTTGCGTCCAGACAACAACACTGCACCTCCGAATGCACTTGCGATGGTTCCACCAGAGGCAAGAACGCTAACCGCAGACATTTGTGATGCACCAGTAAACACAAGCAAAGACAATGTGCATGATTGAGCAACAGATGCGCCTGCAGAGACAGACAACACGCCGAATGACGCACCAAAGATGACGAAGGCAATACCAATCATTAGCGAAGCGGTGATAAAGCGTCGTGCATCAGGTGCGCGAAAATGATGCATGAGTTATTTGCCAGTGAAGGTGGCTTTGCCTGGTCCGTGTTCGAGGAAACTAGCTACGCCAATTTGACTATCGACTGAATGAAACACATCTTCAAACAACTGCAACTCCACAGCAAGGCCAGATGCCAGATCCGATTCAATTCCTTGATCAACTGCTTGCTTAATGAGGCGGGTTGCAACTGTTGCGCCGGATGCAATGGTGGTTGCCAGTTCAAGTGCGCGAGTCATTAGTGCATCCGGCTCTACGACTTCGTTAGCAAGGCCAATAGCAAGAGCTTCATCAGCCTTCACTTGTCGACCAGTCACCATTATTTCTTTGGCGCGACTAGGGCCTACCAACCGGGGAAGACGTTGCGTTCCCCCACCGCCAGGAATAATGCCAAGGAGGATTTCGGGCTGGCCGAATACTGCTTTAGTTGAGGCAATTCGGTAATCGCACGCCATAGACAATTCGCATCCGCCACCAAGGGCATAACCACTAACGGCGGCAATGGTGAACGACGGAATAGCTGCAACTGAATTCAATGCCGCATGAAATGCAGCGCCGATTGTTTTGGCTTCAGACGGTCCACCGAATTCAGAAATATCTGCGCCGGCAGCGAACAAGCGGTCGCCACCGGTGATGACAACGGCACCAGCAGGATTGGTTGTGAGTTCGCGAGCAACTTCATGAAGACGTGCCAATAGTGCAGTTGACAGCGCATTGACCTTTGGTGAGTTCAGCGTAACGAGAGCAACTCCGTCGCTACGACGATCAATTAGTACTAACGATTCATTGGACATTTCAGGCTCCTACTCCACGCAGCATTTCATCAGCTGCAGACCACGGATCAAGTTCGTGGTTCAGCACTTGCGATTGCAACCCATCCCATTGGTCACCACTGAGAATTTCACGAGCTTTCAATTCGAGTCGACGCGCAACAATTTCGCGCAGTTCAGCACGCAACCGAAATTCACGACGAGCCTTCAATACGCCAGTTGATTCAATCGCAGCGCGGTGCTCTAACACCGCATCCCACATTTCTGAAACACCTTCACCGGTGCTGCCGATAGTGGCGATGATTGGTGGGTGCCATGCTTCATGCGCAATATCAGACAGTTCCAACATTTGTTCAATGTCACGACGAGTTTCTTCAACACCTTTGCGGTCTGCTTTGTTGATGACAAACACGTCAGCGATTTCCATGAGACCGGCTTTGTTTGCTTGCACCGAATCACCCCAGCCTGGGTTCAATACAACAACAGTCGTGTCAGCCTTGCCAGCAATTTCAACTTCTACCTGACCAACGCCAACGGTCTCAACCAAAATCCACTGGCGACCAACAGCATCAAGCATGCGAATGGCTTCGGGCGTAGACAATGACAAACCACCAAGGTGTCCGCGCGTAGCCATTGAACGAATGAAGACGCCTGGGTCTGTTGCGTGGTCTTGCATGCGTACACGGTCGCCCAAAATTGCACCACCTGTGAATGGCGAAGAAGGGTCAATTGCGAGAACCGCAATCTCAAGATCTTGCTTACGCAAATGTGTGATGAGAGAACTAGTGAGTGTGCTCTTTCCGGCGCCAGGAGCTCCGGTGATACCTACTGTGTAACCGGTGCCACTGCGCTTGTAGGCAAGCCTTCCGACTTCGCGGGCGACTGCATCTCCGCGTTCAAGCAATGACAAGACGCGAGCAAGTGCTGCGCGGTCGCCATCACATGCGGCAGTGAATAGTTGTTCGGGACTAAGAGTGCGACGGCTCACTTAGACGACCTGCACGACCTCGGTGACTCCGTCGATGCGGTCTTTCATAATGCGTTCGATGCCGGCCTTCAAAGTTTGGTCTGAAGCAGGGCACGTGGTGCAGGCTCCGACCAGTTCTACGGAAATGACACCGGTCTCTTCGTTGACATCATGCAACACGATGTCTCCGCCGTCAGCTTGAAGAGCGGGCCTGATAACCACGATGGTTTCTTCTACCTGTTGGCGCATTGACATGGTTACAGCCTACGCTGACATGATGTTCGCTCATCAAGGTGGGTGGGACGAGATGCTCTATGCCCTCGTGCCCATTGTCCTCATTTTTGGTCTTTTACGGCTCGCAAATTCGCGTGCCAAGAAATTGACCCCGCCTGAGGCTACGACTCTGGTCGAACCCGACTGATTGAGGCCCCCAAAGCACTAAGGCGACCGACGATGTCGTCATAGCCACGATCAATATGGAATACATCCCCAATTTCGGTGATTCCAGATGCGGCGAGACCAGCAACGACAAGAGCAGCACCAGCGCGAATATCAGGAGCGACCACAGTGGCGCCTGTGAGATGTTCTACGCCACGAACAATTGCATGGTGTCCGTCGATTTCTATGTTGGCCCCAAGCGCACGTAATTCGTCGACATAACGGAATCGACCTGGGTACAGATTCTCGGTAACTATTCCGACTCCATTGGCAATGGACAACATTGCCACTACCAACGGTTTGTAATCGGTAGCAACCCCCGGATACGGCAATGTTGAAACATCAACTGATGTCAATCGTTCCGGTGCTGTTGCAGTAATTCCTTCATCATCAATGTCGAAAATCATTCCCATGTCTGTAAAGCGCGTCAGCATCATGCCCATATGTTGAGCATTTGCCCGTGCCACACGAATGGTGCCGCCACACATGCCAACTGCAGCAATGTAAGTAGCTGATTGCACACGATCGGTGACCACTTCATGAGTCACTGCCTGCAAGGACGATGGGGATACTCCGGTAATCGTCAATGTTGCTGTGCCAATTCCGTCTATACGACAGCCCATTTTGCGCAACATATTGCACAGGTCAGCAATTTCTGGTTCGCGTGCTGCATTGCGAATAGTCGTCACACCATCTGCAACAACAGCAGCCATCAGTACGTTTTCTGTTGCACCAACACTGGGAAAATCAAACACCACTTCGGCGCCAACAAGGCGAGTGCATCGTCCGACAATTCCTTCAGAGGATGTTTCAAATTCTGCACCCATTGCTTCAAGACCACGTAGGTGCATGTCAATTGGCCGACCACCAAAGTCGTCTCCACCAGGAAGTGCAATATCAATTTGTCCGAAGCGACCAAGGAGCGGACCAACAAGATTCACTGACGAGCGAATGCGGTCGGCCAGTTCAAACGGAGCTACAGGTGTAATAGCGCCAGAGTTGTAAATGGCCAGATGTTGACCGGCTTCACCCGCAGGTGCCGGCGAGATGGTGATCTCAAGTCCAACCGCACGCAAGAGGTCGGCCATGATGAGGACATCTTCAATAACCGGAACATTCGTCAAGGTGTATCTGCCGTCTGCAAGCAATGCAGCAGCCATCAGCTTAAGAACTGAGTTTTTGGCGCCTGGTACAA
>CAIZMV010000159.1 GCA_903934195.1 uncultured Acidimicrobiaceae bacterium
ACATTCTTGGTGGAACCTGGGGCGATATTCGCACTGCAACACTGCGCCGCATGCGCGCTGCGTGGGCTAACTAATACGTGTAATTGCCATGTGTCGCACAAGCGGCTTACCTGGCATCACAACATACGGTTCGGTATTGATTCCGTTCGGAGGTCCCGACTGTGGCTCGAAGCAAATTCCTGCTGGGTTTGCGTTGTAGATAACCCAATGCGAACAGTCGCTTGAAATTTCAACTTTCACATCACCAATCGTGAGCCACGGCATTGTGATTGGCTTGACAAAGCAGTCGTCATATTTGCGGTGTGGCACTGGCACGCGCTGATTCGTCGTGATGCCGCTGACATCTTGTTGCAACATTGCAGTGAAGTTGTGGTGTGAATGGCGCGGTGGCAAAAACCACGGGTGCCAACCAACCTGTGCAGGCTGTGGTTCCAATGCATCAAGTGTGAGCGTAAACAACACATCACCATCAACAACATCAATCACGTGCGTAATGCTTCCGGCAAACGGCCAATCAGATCCGAGGTCGCATGTCATCGTTACTTTTGCTGGTAACTGTTCAACAACAGTCCACTCAACATCAAGCACTGTTCCATGCAACGCATTCGGCGGCAAACGCAATGGCAATTCATATTGCAAGCCCCGATACATCAGAACGCCATCACGTACTCGGCCAGCAAACGGCACCATGGGGTACAAGCCCCAACCCAATGTGTCGTCGGCTGCTGTCACCAATAACTCTGTGCCATCCATAATCAGAGACGACACGCGTCCACCAGCTGAAGTATCGATAGAAACAGCGGTTGAACCCGCAGATAATTGCACAATTGGCACCTAACCACGATAACCACGGCACATAGATTCCGTGTCGGTAGCGTAAGAACTTGTGCGCGGCCTAGGAACTCTCATCAATACCTCCACGGTCATTGTGGGAAGTTCAATCGGTTATTTCATCGGCCATCGCATTCGCGAGTCCATTCGCACCATCGTTGTGCAGGTCATTGGTCTTGCAACAGTCATCATGGGCATCAGTAATGCCATGGATACTCACAACTTGGTATTCCCACTTGTCGGCATGGTGATTGGCGCCGTCATTGGTGAATTGCTACACATTGAAGAACGTCTTGAAGGAATAGGGGAGCGCCTCAAGAAGCGCTTCGCCAAAAAGTCAGATGACTCAAGCACCTTTGTCGAAGGGTTTGTCACTGCAACTCTGTTGTTCTGTATTGGCCCCATGACAATTCTCGGCGCAATTGAAGATGCCAGTGGCCGCACGCCGCAGTTGTACATCATCAAGGGAACCCTCGACGGCTTCATGTCAATCATCTTTGTGTCCATCTATGGCATCGGCGCTGCGTTCAGTGCCATAGGTGTTTTCGTTGTCCAAGGCCTTCTCACTCTCGGCGGAACTGGTATCGATTCTCTTCTCGACGACCGCATGAGAACCGAACTCTTCGCCGCTGGCGGTTTCACAGTTCTCGCAATTGGACTGAATCTCTTGGAAATCAAGAAAATCAAACTTGGATCCCTTCTTCCCGGACTCATTGTCACGCCAATTCTCGTTGCAATCTTCGCCCGATAAATTCTCTAGAGTTGTGAAGTGAGAATCGCGCGCCCACTTCGAACCATTTGCGTTGGGGCAGCTCTCATCTTTGGTGTCACATCCATTCCCACTTCTCAGGCACGCGCAGTGGAAGCAACTTCTGATGAAATCACCTGGCTTCCATGTGGCCCAATTGAATGCGGCAAGATCTTTGTTCCCGTCACTAAAGGTCTATCCACCAGCGAAAGAATTCAGATTTCGTTGTATCGACGGAAAGCCACCTCAGGTTCATCACCTCGCACATTGCTTTTGTTGCCAGATCGCGAATACAGCCCAGATACTCGCACCTTGACCGAAAAGGCACTGCTTACATTCGGTACCGCAATTACAAAGTTCAATGTCATCTCTGTTGCACCACGTGGAGCAATAGACGCAGTTATGCCTGCAGGCAGTGAAACAAACATCGGCACACTTGCTATGGCCGACGATGTCGACGCAGTACGTGAAGCGTTGCACCTCAAGAAAGTCTCCATCATTGGGTGGGGTAGTGGTGCAACCACTGCAGCTGCCCTAATCATGCAGAACCCAACACGAGTGCAAGCAGCAGTTCTTGATACTCCAATTGATCCGTCAACTTCATTGGTCAAACAAGCCCC
>CAIZMV010000160.1 GCA_903934195.1 uncultured Acidimicrobiaceae bacterium
AAGCCTTAGAGTGTGCATTGTCTAGAAATGATGTTGCATGTTTCATCGTTGAACCAGTGATGGAAAACATTGGTATTTGCTTGCCGCAACCTGGATATTTGGAAGACGTTCGTCGCATTACGCGTGAACACGGAACCATGTTGATTTTTGATGAAGTAAAGACCGGCATCACTGCTGGTTGGAACGGAGCAACAGGTGCTCTTGCTGTGCAACCAGACATGGTGTGTTTGGCTAAGAGCATTGGCGGCGGTTTGCCTGTTGGTGCCTTTGGCGGAACGCTTGAATGCATGGGCCAGATTGAAAGCGGCAAAGTCGTTCACGTGGGTACCTACAACGGAAACCCACTGGTAATGGCTGTCGCTAAGACTGTTCTTGCTGATGTCTGCACACAAGAAGTCACAGCTGCAACAGTTGCGCGTAACGCACTTTTGATTGAAGCATGTGGTTCCATAATCGACAACGCAGGTTTGCCAGCGCACACAGTGCAGTTCGGCGCTAAAGGTTGCGTCACATGGTCAACAGAAGCGGTGAAGAACTATCGCGATTACAAAGCAACAGATTTTGATATTGCATATGCGCAATGGATTCACGGTATTAACCGCGGAATCATCCTTCCGCCAGGACTTGATGAACAGTGGCTAATATCTGTTGTGCATACCGAAGAAGAAGCTCTTCAATACGCCAATATTTTCGGAGAATTTGTTGACGAACTCACTGCATAGTCAGAAAACACCATCGTTGCCGAAGAAACTTCTTCGCGGTCTCTTGCGCCAGTGCGCATGGTGCGGCGGCAAAGGTGGGTTTTTTACAACGTGGTACACAAAAACTGATAACTGCCAAACGTGTGGTCTCAGTCGCGAACGCGGATACGAAGGTTTCGAATTAGGCGCAGCCACTATGGGCGTTTTCATGACCTTTGGTTCCATCATTTCGTGGATGATTATTTCGGTTGTGGTCGGCATTGCACTTGTGCCGCTTCTGTTGATTGCCGGAGCATTGGCCGTCTTCGTCCCGACTCTTGGGTACCCACTGACCTATACGGTCTGGTTCGCAATTGACATCACCTTCCGTTCTCCCACAGCTGAAGATTTCGCTCAAGCCCAAGCGTGGCTTGATAATCGCGCCCTGGCCTAGCCAGATCTCGGGGGTGTTTCACCCTTGCCAATTGGGGGACTGCCCCGTACACATGAAATTGGGCGACAATGCTTGACCGAACAGGTGTTCGTAGTTACAGTGTTGTTGTTCGAACACACCCATTACGTACAGTCCGTCATTCCAACAGCAACCGCTAGCGGAAAACCCGAAAGGCACTCACATGACCACTCCAAGCCCAGAACGCGATAAGGCCCTTGATGCGGCTCTCGCCCAGATCGATAAGCAATACGGAAAAGGCTCCATCATGCGCATGGGGGAAAAGAGCTCGATGACCATCGAAGCCATCCCAACTGGCGCATTGCCCCTTGACCTCGCACTCGGCGTTGGCGGTTTGCCACGTGGCCGTGTTGTTGAAATCTACGGTCCAGAATCCTCTGGTAAGTCAACTCTTGCCATGCACGTTGTTGCAGAGGCCCAGCGCAATGGCGGCATCTGTGCCTACATCGACGCTGAGCACGCAATGGACCCTGTGTATGCAAAAGCTATTGGCGTCGACATTGATCAACTGTTGATCTCACAGCCAGACACTGGTGAACAAGCTCTCGAAATTGTCGACATGCTTATTCGTTCTGGTGCACTTGATGTTGTTGTTATCGACTCGGTTGCTGCTCTTACGCCACGTGCTGAAATTGAAGGCGACATGGGCGACAGCCACATGGGTCTTCAGGCTCGTCTTATGAGCCAGGCATTGCGCAAGCTCACTGCCAACCTCAACAAGTCAAACACTGTGTGTATTTTCATCAACCAGTTGCGCGAAAAAATCGGCGTTATGTTCGGTTCTCCTGAAACAACACCTGGTGGTCGTGCACTCAAGTTCTATTCATCAGTCCGCCTTGATATTCGTCGTATCGAATCAATCAAAGATGGTGCCGAAGTTGTCGGTTCACGTACACGCGTCAAAGTGGTGAAGAACAAAGTTGCACCGCCATTCCGTCAAGCAGAGTTCGACATTATGTACGGTCACGGCATTAGCCGCGAAGGTGCATTGCTAGACCTCGCAGTCGAAATGGCAATTGCCAAGAAGTCCGGCGCATGGTTCACCTATGAAGGTGAGCAAATGGGCCAGGGACGTGAGAACGCAAAGAACTTCTTGCATGATCATCCTGAGATCATGATGGACATGGAACAAAAAATCCGTGCCATCGCCGGTCTCAATGGTCAAGAAGACGCGGAGTTCTCTGCCAAAGACGAAGAGCCAATCGAACTCGATTAGTTCTTCGCACAACCGAGCTGCCGCTTTCTCACAAGGGCCGAGTCCTCTCCCAGGGACTCGGCCCTTTGGGGTTATCAGGGCCTAAATTTTTTAGGCCCTAGGGATAGTTCACGTGTTCATCTCTGCGTGTTACCTTGTAGAAAATTCTTCAACCAAGGCATGGTCACCTATGAAGCGTCTCTTAATCACAGCCACAGTTCTTGGCTCACTATTGGTCAGTGCATCACATGTCAGTGCAGCACCGCCACCGAACACCGGTATGCCTGATCAATCATTTCTTGATGCTGCGTCGACGCAAAACGCAACGTGGGCAAACATGACAGGTGGAGTTGCGGCGAGACCATATGTAACAGCCTTGTCGGTCATCAATGGTGGAATTTCAACCCCGATTATTACGAATGGCACCGCCGCTGCAGAAACCAATGTGCCGATGGGTCGAATCGCAGTCGCAATTGCTCCTTCAAACTTATGCCGAACAGGTCAATCTCCGGCTCAAGGTGTCTGTTACGCAACACCGAACCGCATCGGCGTGACTGTTGGATTCCAAATTCAACCAGGTCAATTGGGGTCAGATTTCAGTGTGGCGAATAATTTGCTTACACCAGTAACGACTGACACTGAATTTGATATCACTCTGAACCTGAACACACTGGGACGAACTCTTCGTTGGAGTTGGGCAAGTGGTGTGCCAACGTATTGGAACACAGCAAACTTGGGAACAGATGCTGCAACAGTACGTCTTCGTATAAAGCCCACTCTTACGCCAGTTGTAATGCAGGGAACGCAACAAGTTGGTTGCTCGAAAGTTCCTGTTGAGGTTTGTTCGTATTCACAAAATACACATGAGACATTGTCGGCAAGCTTGACATTGAGTTTGGACAACACTCTCGATGAGATCTTTACTGGTGCGCTCTTTAGTAGTACTCGTTCCTACATGGGGTCGCTAATGGTGCAACCAGGTGAAACACCACAGATGACATACGGCGTATCTGCGCCTCAAACGTGGAGTGACGGAAGCCCAAATGCAGCTTCGCTTAGTGCGGTACTTTCCGATGCGTCATTGTTGAACTTTTATGGCGCTACGCCCGATGTTGTGGCTACTGCTGAATTTCAAACAGGTGCGCTGAACTTGGCACGAACTGATGGCGGCACGCAGGGTGAAATTACGTGGACACGGTGGACGGCAGACCTACAGGGCGTTGATGGTTGGCTAGTGACTATTCCGGATATTCGTTTTGTGGCGGCGGCATCAACTTCTGGAGTCCGTGCGTTCGGTTCCTCAGTTGCCCCCGCGAAATTTGCAGTGAAATCAAAGACGTCAGCAAAGATCACCACTAAGCGAGTCGGGTCAAAAGCACTGATTACGCTGAAGGTCTCTGCCGCTGCATGTGCGAAATATTCATGCCGAGTAGTCGTAAGTTCAATTGCGTCAAAAGTGAGTTCGGGAAGTGCGAAAATCACTGCAGCCGCGGTGGTTGGTAAGTCAAAAACAGTGATCACAGCACTTTCGGCTAAATCCAAGAAGGGTCAACGATTGTCGGTGATGTTGCAGGCTAAGAAGGCCGGGAAATGGGTCTATGCCTCTTCGTCGGTGGCTAAGGCTTAGTGCTGAGTCGTTCTCGGTAGCCTTCGTGGCGTGACCGGAGTACAGCCAACTTCATATGTAGTGCACACCTTTGGGTGCCAGATGAACGCGCACGACTCCGAGCGCATCTCGGGCCTGCTTGAAGCCGATGGCATGGAGCGTGTCGAGACCGATGACGAGGCTGATGTTGTTGTTCTGAATACGTGTTGTATTCGTGAGAACGCTGATAACAAGCTGTACGGGACACTTGGCCACCTACGCAAGTGGAAGGCAGCAAAAGAGGGACGCCGCATTGTGATTGGCGGATGCCTGTCTCAGAAAGACAAGGACGTCGTTGCTGAAAAAGCACCGTGGGTTGATGTGGTGATGGGAACGCACAATGTGCACCGCACGACTGAGTTGTTAAATCACGCAATTGAGCATGGACCAATTACCGAGATTCTTGATGAAGCAGTACTTGATGATTACACGCTGTTTCCCAGTGCACTACCAGTTCGTCGCGAGACCACGTACAACGCGTGGGTAACCATTCAAATAGGTTGCGATAACTCGTGCGCGTATTGCATCGTTCCGGCAGTACGTGGGCGTGAAATTAGTCGTCCGTTTGCTGATGTCATTGGCGAAGTGGCGCAGTTGGCTTCTACAGGCGTCACAGAAGTGACGTTGCTTGGCCAGAATGTGAACAGTTACGGACGTGACATCACGTTGGCAGAACGTCAAGCAGGTTCAGATGCTCGAGTGCAGCCACTGTTTGCTGACTTGCTACGTGCAGCGGGGGATGTTGAAGGAATTCGTCGAGTGCGATATGTCAGTCCGCATCCGAAAGATATGCGCGTTGATGTTTTGGAAGCAATGGCGAACACGCCAGCAGTATGCGAGCACTTGCATTACCCATTGCAGTCAGGATCAGACCGCGTGCTGTCGTTAATGCATCGTGGCTACACAGCAGAGCGCTACATGGAACGTCTTGCCGATGCACGACGACTGATTCCGGACTTGTCTGTAACAACCGACATCATTGTTGGATTCCCAGGGGAAACCGAAGCAGACTTCCAGTGCACGTTAGAGATTGCCGCAGAGGCAATGTTTGACAACACATTTGAATACATCTTTTCGCCGCGAGAAGGCACTCAAGCAGCTGACATGACAGAGCACTTCATTGATCCGGCCATCGTGTCTGATCGATTTGACCGATTGAAGATAGTGGTCGAGCATTCGGCGCTAATTAAGCATGAAGCACGCATTGGTCGTATTGAAGAAGTAGTGGTGCAAGGTCCTAGTCGCCGTAACCCCAATGTGTATTCAGGCCGTACTCGTCAATACAAGTTGGTGCATTTCAGCTCTGACGTTGCGCTTCGCCCTGGTACCTACGCCACCGTTGAAATCACAAAAGCAGCGCCGCATTTCCTCACTGGTTTCTTAGTAGAGGTTCTCCAAATGGCCACACACAAAATCCGCATACCTATTGTGTCGGTTTAACTGCATGACTATTCGTAAGTCAGTTGTTGTGCTTGGGCCAACAGCAAGTGGAAAAAGTGATGCAGCAATGACTGCAGCAGCATTGCAACCAAAGGGTTCAGTTCATGTCATCGCTGCTGATTCCATGCAGGTGTACAAGCGAATGGATATCGGAACTGCAAAACCATCGGCAGCCGATCAAGCCCTAATTGCTCATCATTGTCTTGATGTTGCTGAACCAAGCGAGCGTTACACGGTCGCTAGATACATGGAAGATGTCGCTGTTGCGCGCGCAACAATTGCTGATGCCGGAGCGGCTGAATTGGTGGTTGGCGGCACCGGTTTGTATGTGACCGCAATTGTTGACGGACTAGATATGCCTGGCGAGTTTCCAGAGATTCGAGCCGAACTAGAAGCGAATGAAGACACTGAGGCGTTATTTGCTCAGTTGCTGGCACTTGACCCCGAAGCAACCACGAAGATGGAACCGAATAATCGACGCCGCATTATTCGCGCCCTTGAAGTATGTCTGGGCAGTGGCGAGAAGTTCAGTTCGTTCGGTGAAGGAATCGGTTCGTTCAGTCCTACATCAACAACATTGATTGGTTTGCGATGGGATCGCGATGTTCTTCGGTCTCGTATTGCCCAGAGAGTAAACATCATGATGGAGCGAGGACTTGTAGAAGAGGTTCGTTCCCTGTTGGCAGAGCCAGATGGTCTTTCCTTCACCGCTCGCCAAGCACTTGGCTACAAGGAAATGATTGAGCATCTGGAAGGCCGTTGGTCGCTTGCCGAAGCGGTGTCGGCCACCATTTTGCGTACCCAGCAGTTCGCTATTCGCCAAGAC
>CAIZMV010000161.1 GCA_903934195.1 uncultured Acidimicrobiaceae bacterium
AATCCCGTCGTCTGCGAGGTAATTGACGTCCTTGAGGCCGTCGCGGACAGATTGAACAGATTCGAAGCGGTTATCCATAAGTCTTCCAATCTAGTGGGGGGTGCTGGAATTGAAGGCATTGGGCCACATGGCCGTGTACCCCCTTCCAGCTAGTCACAGCACCTAACCTTCCAGTCATGTTCAAGGACACACTTATCGTCGCAATCGGGACTGCCATGTCTCGCCTCACGGGGCTATTGCGGGTCGTGGTGTTCGGAATCATCATTGGACAAACAGCTCTTGCCGATGCCTTTGACGGCGCCAACAATTCCCCGAACTCAATTTATGAACTACTTGTCGGCGGGCTTCTTGCCGCAAGTCTGGTTCCCCTCTTCACTCGCTTTGCAGAAGACGACGACGAGGAGGCCACGAACGCAGTGGTGTCCGTGTCTCTTATAGTTCTTGCAATCGCTACAGCCGTCGCCGTGGCTGCTGCTCCTTTAATCTTTCGCCTGTTTTCTCTGCAGGTCAGTCCACTTGTAGACCCGGAACAATTCCGTCATGTCGGCACAGTGATGTCACGAATATTTCTCATTCAAATTTTCTTCTACGGACTAACTGCAATCGGCTCAGCGCTTCTGAATTCACGTCGTCACTTTTTCGCTGCCGCATGGAGCCCTGTCCTTTCGAACCTCATCACCATCACACTGCTTCTCATCATCCCGTTCACTCGCGACGGGACACCCGGCCTTGAAACAGTTCTTTCAGACCAGACGTTCTTCTGGCTATTCACCATGTCAGCTACAGCTGGCGTGATGGCCATGGGGCTAGTACTTATCCCAGCCCTGAAACGCGCCGACATTACGATTCGTTTCACCCCCAACTTTGGCCACCCAGCAGTGCGCACAATGATCAAGCTTTCCTCATGGACCTTCGGGTACGTGGTGACGAATCAAGTGGCCCTAGTTGTGATCAAGAATCTGGCTGAACCAGGAAGTGGTAATCAGGACGCCTACAGCAAGGCCTTCACCTTCTTTATGTTGCCTCACGGGCTTCTTGCAATTTCAATCGCAACGACATTCGTTCCTGAACTTGTGCGACGTGTGCGTGCCGGAGACAAGTCCGGTTTTAAATCATGGCTTACTTCTGGAGTGCGTTGGATCAGCATTCTCACTATTCCTGCATCCGTTGCAATAGTTATCCTTGCTCACCCCATCATCAGCGCCATCTTGGAACACGGACACTTCAACTCAATCGCTTCTCATAACACCGCGCGCGCCCTCGCCGGCTTCTCTGTCGGACTAGCTGGCTTCTCTGTGTACATCTTCTGTCTTCGCGGCTTCTACGCACACGAAGACACCCGCACACCGTTCTTTATCAACCTGTTTGAGAATGGTTTGAACATCGTTTTGGCATTGTTCCTTGTCGAGCGACATGGAGTGCTCGGATTAGGGCTCTCGTTCGGAATCGCCTACATGGTCTCATCAATTGTTGTCTTGTGGCTTCTACACAAGAAGTACGAGGCCGTTCAATGGCTCAGCCTTCTTTCGCTTATCTGGCGCACAATCGTAGGCAGCGCGGTCATGGGCGCAGCAGTGTGGGGACTTGAGCATGTCTTGCATCCACGTTCCGGCATGTCACAACTTGCCGAACTGTTCCTCTGCATCGGTGCAGGTCTCGTCGTGTATATCGTTTCGCTGTACGCACTGCGCGTTCCTGAAATGCACAACCTTGCTTCAGTGTTGCCGACTCGCGGCACAGATCATGAAACTACGTTGTAACTTCTTATTGGTTCGCCAGCACAACGAGGTCGTCGCGATGCACGGTTTCGACAACTGCAAGATCAACTAAATCAGCTGTGCGTTTGCCCATGCTTGTTGCGACAACATCAGACGACATAGCCGTTAAGCCACGTGCCAACAATTCACCTGACTGAGTGACGATTTCAACGACTGCGCCCACATCAAATGACCCGGTAACCGCAGTGACGCCTGCTGGCAACAGTGAAGTACCCCGTAAAACCAATGCATCACGTGCCCCAGTATCTACAACGATCGAACCTTCAACCTCAGCGGCAAAAGCAATCCATAACTTTCGGGCAGACAACTGGCGATCATGCGGCAAGAAACGAGTACCAATTGCATCGCCATTAATTGCAGCCATCACAGCCGAATCAGATTCAGCAGCAGCAATTACAGCTGTTACGCCAGACCACGAAGCGATACGTGCTGCAGCAAGTTTCGACGCCATACCGCCACTTCCGCGGTCAGAACCTGCACCAGAAGCCGACACAGATAAGAGCGGGTCATCAGCAGCAACAACTGAGATCACTTTTGCATCAGAGTTTGTACGTGGGTCAGACGTGTACAGCCCTGCTGTATCTGTGAGAAGCACCAGCATGTCAGCGGACACAAGATGAGCGAGAAGAGCTGCAAGGTGATCATTGTCGCCGTAACGAATTTCATTGTTAGCTATCGCATCATTTTCATTAATGATGGGAATGCAACCCAACTCCAACAATCGACCAATGGTGTCACGTGCATGTAAATACTGTTGGCGATCA
>CAIZMV010000162.1 GCA_903934195.1 uncultured Acidimicrobiaceae bacterium
AAAGACCCCTCAATGGTGAGGAACTCTTCAAACTGGGCCTCAGTGAGTGCGCTGCAGTCTTGTGTGGCAACTTCCAACGACATTGACTGGGTGACTCCCTATGACACTCGGGCGGCACTAGTGCCGACAACAACCCTTCTATTCTGCCATTGCCAGAAGCCAATTCCTGAAATCACAGGTTATTTAGATGATTTTTACGGCATTAGAGCCAAAGGTAACGCGCAATGGCCCCAAGGCCTTCTCAAAGTCAACGAGTCCAGACGGCCCAAGATCGAATACCTTGCCACCAGCCAACTTCACTTTGCACGGCGAAGTTCCGGGAAACTCAGCGATTATTGCTTTGAGCCTCTCGAGTTTTTCTGCTGTGAAACCTGACGGAAGCGACAATTCAACTTCTGCAATTTTGTCTCCGAGATTTTCAGGAACTGAAATTCTCTGCGCAGAAAAACTTGGCGGCGCATCATCACGTTGGTTTAGACGGCCAGTAATGGTGACAACTAAATCATCGGACAACAAGTGACCGTATTCGGCCAAAACTTTTGCGAACACAGTTACTTCAATGGCTGCATCCATATCTTCCAACACAAACGTGGCCATCTGATCGCCCTTTTTCGTAAAGCGACGATTAAGGCTCGACATCACTCCGCCAATCGTGACCATTCCGGATTCACGTGCTTCAAGTTCCTGGATAGAACTAGTGACAAGCCGACGTAGGGCATGTTCGATGCCACGTAATGGGTGATCAGAAATGTACAGACCAAGCATTTCCTTCTCATGACGTAATTGGTCTGGCTTTGTGAACTGCATATCGGGAATGGTGACTTCGGAGCTCCACCCCGTAGTTGACGCATCTTCCATTTCACCGAAGAGCGACATGACTCCTTTTTCTTCTTCACGTCGAGCAACGACTGCAGAATCAATGATTGATTCAAAGACCATGAGTAGGCCGCGACGAGGATGTCCGAAAGAGTCGAATGCACCTGCCTTGATGAGAGATTCAACAGCACGCTTATTGAGGGCTTGTTCAGGTGCACGTCGAGCGAAATCATGGAATGACTCGTAGGGACCATTGCGATCACGTTCTTCCAAGATCTGAAGAACGATTCCTTCTCCAACATTTCGAACTCCCGACAACGCAAAAACAATTCGCTTCTGGCCGTCAGCAGTGATTGCCGCAAAGTCCGAACGACCTTCATTGATGTCGGGGTTCGACACAGTTATGCCGATTGACCGAGCGTCAGCAAGATGAACGGCTGCCTTTTCATAGTTGCCCTTCACAGAGGACAACAAACACGCCGAGTATTCAACAGGGAAATGCGCTTTGAGGTACGCAGTTTGATACGCGATTAATCCGTAGCCATATGCGTGGCTCTTGTTGAATGCGTAATCCGCAAAACCACGAATAATGTCAAACAACTTCTCACCAAGAGGTCGGCCATATCCGGTCTTTTCGCAACCATCAACAAAAGACCCTTCTTCAGCTGCCATAGCCTTCGGGTCTTTTTTGCCGCACGCCTTGCGCAAGTTGTCAGCCTGGGCCAGTGAATAACCGGCGAATTTCTGAGCAACACGCATCATGCTCTCTTGGTACACCATGAGGCCGTACGTGTCATGAAGCACTTCGCGCGCATCTTCATGGAAGTACTCAGGTTCC
>CAIZMV010000163.1 GCA_903934195.1 uncultured Acidimicrobiaceae bacterium
AGTCAGAAGGTCGATGACCTTAATGCCGGTTTCGAACATGCGCTTTGAAGGCTCGAGTGTGTCGAATGCAGGAGCTGGACGGTGAATGTCCCAACGCTCGATGTCGTCGAAGTCTGAGTTGTTACCGTCGAGCACGTCGCCCCATACGTTCCATACGTGACCGAGTGTGCGGTTACCCACTGGCACTTGAATGCCGTGGCCAAGGTTACGCACTGGCGTGTTACGTGAAAGACCGTCAGTTGGCTTGAGACACACGGCGCGCACACGGCTGTTACCGAGCTGCTGTGCAACTTCGGCAAGAACAACTGTGGTTGTGCCTTCGTGGTTGATCTCAAACTGGATCGCTGAGTTCAGTTCGGGTAGCGAACCGCGAGGGAACTCTACGTCGATAACGGGACCAGCAATTGCTACTACCCGTCCGTCTTGTTTTGTATCTGTCATGCTCATTTGGATTGCTCCTATTTGTTCGTTCTTCTAATTTCCCGATGACATGGCTTCGGCACCGCCGACGATTTCCATGATTTCGGTCGTGATCGAGTCCTGACGGGCTCGGTTCATGATTCGGGAAAGATTGTTAATAAGTTCTTCAGCATTGTCAGTTGCCGATTTCATTGCGCGCTGACGGAATGCATGCTCGGAAGCTGCTGCATTCAACATTGCTGCGTACACGCGTGCCTCAACGTAGCGAGGCAACAAGGTCTCAAGAATTGCTTCTGGAGATGGCTCAAATTCGTAGTCAGCACCCGCAGCATTTTTTGCATCGCCGCCTGCAACTGTTTCTGATTCAAGAGGGACAAGAGGGCGTTGCACCACTTCTTGAGTTCCGGATGAAATGAAACGTGTGTAGACAAGTTCAACGCGATCTACTTGGCCTGATGCATACAGTTCGGTGACGAATTCGCCAACTTCTTTTGCAATGGCATAGGTAGGGCTGTCGGTGAAACCAGTGAAGCTTTTTGCAACGTTGTAACCGCGGAAGCGGAAATAGCCATCAGCTTTACGACCAATTGCGATCACAGTATGTGAACGACCAAGAAGCGCATCGTTCTTGATTTCACCTTCGGTTGCACGCATGATGCCGGAGTTGTAACCGCCGCACAAACCACGGTCTGCGGTAAGAGCTACATAGCAAACATTCTTAATTTCACTACGGCCTGCAAGAAGTGGCATTGAACTGCCAGAGCCTGCTGCGGAAAGATCACGAACAACTTCGGTGATCATGTCGCTGTAGGGAACGGCTGCGACGACGCGTTGCTGCGCCTTCACGATGCGTGATGCAGCAATGAGCTCCATCGCGCGCGTGATTTTCTTCGTCGCCTGTACGGACTTAATGCGTCCGCGCAGAATTCGTTCTTGTCCACCAGCCACTTAGATCACTCCGTCGCGAGGGTCTTGTTGCTATTTGCCTCACCGACGCCGTTGGCATCGGTGGCAGTTGGATCAACTACAGCGGTCTTTGGAACAGTGATCTTAAATTCAGCTTTGAATGCAGTCACGATGTCACCAAGGTCAGATGGAACATCTGCTTTTGGATTCGTGCGCAACTCAGCAAGCATGGCGCCATGACGCTCACGGCAGAACTTGAGAAGTTCAGTTTCAAAACGACTGACATCTGTTGCAGGAATTGAGTCAAGGTAACCCTTTGTTCCGGCAAAGATTGAAACAACTTGTTCTTCAACTGGCATTGGCGAGTTGAGTCCTTGCTTCAGCAATTCAACAAGGCGATATCCGCGCTCAAGCTGTGCCTTAGACACCGCGTCGAGTTCAGAACCGAAGGTTGCGAATGCTTCAAGCTCACGGAACTGAGCAAGGTCAAGCTTCAGTGTTCCTGAAACGCCCTTCATTGCTTTGGTCTGTGCAGCACCACCCACGCGTGACACGGAAACACCCACGTCAACAGCAGGACGGATACCTGATTTGAACAAGTTGTCTTGCAGGTACACCTGGCCGTCGGTGATGGAAATCACGTTGGTTGGAATGTATGCAGATACGTCACCAGCTTTGGTTTCAATAACTGGCAATGCAGTCAATGAACCAGCGCCGTTTTCGTCAGACAACTTGGCAGCACGCTCGAGAAGGCGGCTATGAAGATAAAACACGTCTCCTGGGTATGCCTCTCGGCCTGGTGGCCGGCGAAGAAGCTCTGACCTCTGGCGGTAGGCCTCTGCTTGCTTTGACAAGTCATCGTCAACAATTAGCGCATGCTCACCATGTTCCATCCAGTGCTGACCACTGGCGCAACA
>CAIZMV010000164.1 GCA_903934195.1 uncultured Acidimicrobiaceae bacterium
CTTGGCAAATCTTGACGCAATCGTTGCAACACTCGACGCAGTGAATAATGCAGCAGACCCAGACGGCCTCGGCTTGTATGCAGCAATGCGCACAGAGACTCTTGCAACTGATGCGCCTGGTCGTGCAATGCAGCTGTTGGCTCTGGTTCGTGAATTCCGCGGAGCAGCTCACCTCATCGCATTACGTGCAGCTGGGTTAGATACAAAGACTGCTCACCACATCAAGCGCCCAGACATGGTGCAGGCATTCGGTTACACACCAGAAGATGCGCCCACAATTACTGATGCCACGCATGCTCAAATGGCCGCTGCAGAAAAACTGACTGATGCACTCTGCGCACCTGCGTATTCCGTGTTAAGCGAAGCCGAGCGCACCACTCTTGCAAATGGCGTTGCAGCAATGAAGACAGCCCTCCAGGGCTAACTACTTCAGTTCTTCAGCAAGGTTTTTTGAAATTTTGCTGAATGCAGTTCCCACTGCTTTCACCTCTGCAGGTGTGAGCAGATCAATCATTAATCGACGCACAGTCTCAACATGCTCTGGCGCAACTTCATTCAATGTCGCCACACCTTTTGCAGTCATCTGTGCAAATGCAACGCGACCATCTTCAGATGACTGCACTCGCGTCACCAACTTCTTCTTCACAACGCCTTCCATCCGGCGAGTTAATCCGCCACGTGTAAGTCGCAATGCATCAGCTAGATCACACATACGCAATTGCTTTTCTGGTGCTTCAGACAACATGGCGAGCAATTGATAGTCACCCATGTCAAGGCCGAATGGTTCTAATTCATGTTCAATCGCGCGTAATAGATCGCCGGTGGTCGTGATGAATGAACGCCACGCCGTCATTTCAGCTGGAGATAGCCAGTTCGTTGCCATACATGGAATATACAGGAATTTCAGAGATAGTTGCGTCCGCAACCATTTTGTGCATATAATTGCGCTCTCAACTATTTTCTACAAACGAAAGTGAGTCAACTATGGACATAGTCCTATTGATTGCCCGAATCCTGTTCGCTGGCATGTTCATCATGAGTGGTATCAACCACCTCACCAAAGCAGACGCCATGACTGGTTATGCCCAATTCAAGAAGGTTCCAGCACCGAAGTTGTCCGTACAGCTCTCCGGTCTCCTGCTTGCCCTTGGTGGACTTTCCATCATCTTGGGTGTCTATGCAGACCTTGGCGCAATTGTCATCGCAGCTCTCCTTGTCATCATGGCAGTGAAGATGCACGACTTCTGGGCAGCAGATGCAGCTTCAAAGCAAACAGAAATGATTGGCTTTTTGAAGAACATCTCAATGGCTGGCGGAGCATTGTTCATCTTTGCAATCGCAGCACAAACCGGATCTTCATACGGTCCAGCACTTACCGAGAGCCTTTTCTCAATCGCTAAGTAACAACTAGCAATACTTGTTCCAAAAGGAGCGGTGTCACTTCGGTGATGCCGCTCCTTTTGCGTTGGCGCACCCGCCTCTCGCATAAGGTGGATACTCGTCATGAGTACTTCACTTCGCGCAAGCGACATCACCGTGAGCTTTGGTCCTGCAGTAATGCTCGATCATGTATCTCTCACGGTTGAACCTGGCGAGCGCTGGGGTGTTGTTGGTCCGAATGGTGTTGGCAAAAGCACTCTTCTTCGTACTTTGGCCGGACTCCTTGCGCCTGACTCAGGACAAATCATTGTCACCCCACACGGTGC
>CAIZMV010000165.1 GCA_903934195.1 uncultured Acidimicrobiaceae bacterium
GAATCAATTGCAGCGGGCGTGTCAGAGGCGATGGCGAATCGTGATCAACTTCGTGTTGGCAGCATTGCGCGCGCCGCTGAAGTGACATGGTCTTCGTCAGCTGAAGCCACTGTGAATGCATATAAAGAAGTATTGGGTACTGCATCATGATTACGCGATATGCGGCTATGAACTTGTTGTGGTGTGTTCCAGGTGTTGGTGGAAGCGAAGAATACTTACTGCGTCAACTTGATGGACTTGCATTAATCACACATAACTATCAAGTGGATGTATTTGCGCCACGTGGATTTTGTGAACGACACCCACGAATTGCCGCAGCCTTCACTGTGTATGAAGCACCAAGCACCTGCACGCGTCGAGCTGAGCGAATTTTCCTAGAACACACATGGCTTGCATGGCGCACTCGTGAGTATCAAGTCGTTCACCACGGCGGCGGTTCAATTCCTCGATTTGGCAATAAGCACACATTGGTAACTATTCATGACGTGCAGTGGATTGATTACCCGCATTACGTAGCGCCAGTGAAGTTGAAATATCTCAACAAGATGGTTCCGTCGTCATTGCAACGCGCGGTTCGTATTGCAGTGCCGTCTCGTTTTGTGGCCGGCACATTGGTGCGTGCATTCGGCATTGAACCAAAAAAGATCAGTGTGGTTCGTCACGGCCTAGAGGCAGCTTTTGATGGTGAAACAACAAGTGGTGATGCTTTGCGCCGTCAGTTTGGCCTTGGTAACGGACCCGTTCTGGTGTATCCCGCTATTACCCATCCTCATAAGAATCATGCGTTCCTGATGCACTTAATGGCAAGCGGAGAAGGCCGTTGGGGAGACCCATCGCTGCGTCTTGTCTGCATGGGGTCGCAAGGTTCTGCACATGATGACGTACTGCGATTGATTGACACTTTGGGTCTTGGTGACCGCGTGGTGATGTCTGGTCGAGTATCAAATGCTGATCGCAACGGATTGTTGGCAATGGCTGAAGCAATGGTTTTCCCTAGTGAATACGAAGGGTTCGGTGCGCCGGTTATTGAAGCCATGCGGTGCGGCACTCCTGTTGTGTGCAGCGATAGGGGCAGCTTGCCAGAAGTAGTGGGAGACGCGGGGCTGGTGTGTCCGCTAGAGAATGATGCATGGGTACGCGCATTGGAAGCAGTGAAGATGCGGCGCGAGGAACTTGTGGTGGCCGGAAAAGATCGTGCCAGGGCTTTTACATCTGAAATATCTGCGACGGAATTAGTTGAACAATATGACTTAGTGCTTGCAGCAGCGCGAGGCATCAGATGAGTCGCCCCATCATTGTTTTGTGTCCGCACTTTGCGCCAGACACTGCGCCAACGGGCGACGTGATTACTCGCATTGTGCAGGAGTTCGTGGCTAAAGATCAAAGAGTGCATGTTGTGACTTCATTGCCGTGGTACCGAACCCATGCCATTGAATCTGGCTGGACGGGTCGCTTGGTTCGACGTGAAAAGACCGCGTGGGGTTCGATTACTCGGGTTCACCCATTTCCAGGCAAGAGCAAGTCCAATTTGCTGCGCCGCGCAATCGGATTCGGTGCGTTCAGCGCAATTGCTGGTGTGTGCACTGTTTTTGCGGGAGGTATTCATCGTCGGCCTGCTGCGGTTATCTCAATGTCTCCGCCGCTCACACTTGGTTTAACAGGTTGGCTAGCGAGCAGAATTCGGCGCTGCCCATCGGTATTCAACATTCAAGATGTGTTTCCAGATGCCGCTGTTGAAACCGGTGCAATTACCAATGCGCGCATCATTGCAGTGTCTCGATGGTTAGAGAGAGTCAGTTATCACAGGTCAGATGCTGTTGTTGTTCTGTCAGAAGATCTGCGAGCAAATGTTCTGGCAAAGATTTCACCAAAGCATCAGCACAAGGTGCATGTGATTCCGAACTTTGTTGATAGCGACCGAATCACACCTCGTGACCGAATGACTTCGTATCGAGACGAATTGCGAATTGGTAACGAACAAGTTGTTATGTATGCGGGCAACGTGGGCTATTCGCAGTCGCTCAGCATGATGTTGCACGCCGCACGCCAGATACCAGAAGTTACGTTTGTCATAAACGGCGACGGTGCAGCGCGAGAAGAACTTCAACGTGATGCAGCTGGTCTTTCCAATATTCGATTCTCTGGGTATCAACCGGCAGACCGAGTAGCAGAGGTTCTTGCCACTGCAGACATACATGTGGTGCCATTGCGAACTGGACTTGGGGCAGTCAGCGTTCCGTCAAAGACCTACAGCATCCTTGCGGCCGGGCGCCCTGTTGTTGCCGCCATCGATTCAGGCACTGAAGTGACTCGAATTCTGGCCGAGAGTGGCGCGGGTGTTTCGGTGGCACCTGATGACCCCGTTGCCTTCACAGATGCACTTCGTGCGATGGTGAATTCTGGCTCTGCGGCTACTGAAGCGGGCGCACGTGGCCGATTGTGGGTCGAATCTCACGTGTCGCCAGCACGGGTTGCACATTCTTACCTTGATGTAATCGCCTCACTGGGCGTCTAGCAGGTAGCCTCATTCCTTCGTGGCTAGTGGTTCATCAGCAAAAAAGGTCGCCCGTCTCGCACAGAAGGGCAAAGGCAAGAAGGTGCGCTTTCAAGGCGGCACTCTTTTCCCGAC
>CAIZMV010000166.1 GCA_903934195.1 uncultured Acidimicrobiaceae bacterium
AGCTCAGTGGATCCATGAGATCTTTCAACAGCCGGATGGACGTTTAGTTCTCTTCGGAACCCGCTTTGGAAGTGAAGAAGATGGTCACTCTGCATATCTTTTCCGCCTAGAAACTGACGGTGCTCTTGACATCAATTACGGTACCAACGGCTTTTTGGATTTGCCGTTTGCGGCTTATTCCTTAGGCTTACAACAAGCTGTAATGCAACCTGACAACAAGATCATTACGAGTCGATTTGTTGTGGTGCCTGTAGATGCTGATGCACCCCCGATCTTTCACACGGAATTGTTGCGCGTGACCGCCGACGGAATCATTGATTCGACCTTTGGCGAAAATGGAATCGTCAAAATCGGCAACGATAACGAAAGTTGGCAGTTAGCCGGCTTGGCCCTGCAACCCGACGGCAAACTGGTCGCAGCGGGCGCCGTCAATGCGAGTAGCAACTATCCAGAGAATGGTAGTTCGGCAGTCATCCGATTTCTCGAAGACGGGACCCTTGACTTCAGCTTTGGTGAAGATGGCCTCGTCTTATTCGACCTAATTCGAGGGACGTTCAGCGGCAATGTTTTGATTCAGCCGAACGGACAAATCCTGATCCATGGCTTTCAAATCAACAATTCCGGGGGTGAGTCAAGCCAATTCTTATTGCGACTCAATTCTCGCAAGCCTGTTTCTGTGAATGGTGTGACGCCGTCTCGTTTGTTTGACACTCGAGTTGGTTCTCCCCAAGGCTCAATCGTTGTTGATAAAACAACCTATGGTGGATCAAAAGAGCTACGCGTCAAAGTCGCGGGTGTGTCAGGTCTTCCCGAATACGGAATCGGTGCAGCCACGATCAACCTCACTGTCACCGACCCCGACGACACCGGATACATCACCGTGTACCCATGTGGCACCCGCCCACTGGCATCAAACATGAACTACGTCTTCGATCAAACAGTGTCAACATCAGTCACGACCGCAGTGTCACCAACCGGTGAAATCTGTGTCTACTCATCCGCGCAAACCAACCTCATCGCTGACATCAATAGTTGGTCAGCACCCAACGCCGGATACGCACCACTAACACCTCAACGACTCGTCGACACCCGAGCATTGTCTCCCCAAGGAGCAATCACGGTCGTGAAAAAGAAATATGGAACAGACTCCGAACTGCGCGTCAAAGTCGCCGGAGCAGCCGGACTACCTGGCGCACGCATGAGTTCAGTGTCACTCAACATCACCGTCACCGAACCAGAAACCGAAGGATTCATCACCGTGTACCCGTGCGGCACCCGCCCACTGGCATCACACCTCAACTTCGTTGCTGATCAAACGATTTCTGCTTCAGTGACATCACCAGTTTCAGCCGACGGGGAAATCTGTATCTACTCATCGTCACCAACCAACCTCATCGCTGACACTTTCGGCTGGTTCGTTCAAGGATCAGGAATCACCCCAGTCGGCCCAACCCGACTCGTTGACACCCGATCTGCATCACCACAAGGCGCAATATCTGTGACACAGAAAAAGTATGGGGCCACCGACGAACTTCGCCTACCACTCAATGATGTCGCCGGTCTACCCGATGACGGCATCGGCACAGTCCAACTGACCGTGACCGCCACAAACCCCAGTGACACCGGATTCATCACCGTGTACCCGTGCGGAACACTGCCACTGGCATCACACCTCAACTACACCACCAACCAAACCATCGCCGCCTCAGTCACCGCTCAAGTCTCAACCGACGGCGAAATATGCGTCCACTCAAGCCAACCCACCAACATCATCATCGACATCAACGGATGGGGCAACCAAATCAAGGAACCACCTGTCGTCAAATGAAGTGCAAGCCACTAAAACCTTAATCCGATTCCACTCACAATTGTCTTTGGTACAGACAATTGTCGTACTGTGTCAACATGTTGAAATTCACTTCTTTCTGCCGTCTCAGTGCAGTTGCTGGACTTCTTGGTGTTGCCGTTCTGTCCCTAAGCAGTACGGCTGCGGCTTTGCCGACGCCATCGCCCCAACCCACTCCACCTATTGTGCGAGAGGGTCAAGAAGGCGAACTTGACCACACATTCGGAGCCGACGATGGTGACGGCGTAGATGGATTCGTTGACCTAGGTAGTACTTTTGCCCAACTGGTGTTCTACCTCGGCTTGCCCACTGCCCAACAGAGTGACGGAAAGATTCTGACAGCACCGCTTTCAATTGACCTAGGCGAGGACACTCCCGAGAATGTGCAATCTTCGCTAGCGCAGGACTATTTGTTTGATCGCCAAGACCTCAACATCACCGCCCAACCGATTTTTCAAAGTTCAATTCAACGTCGAAATTTCGATGGTTCAACTGACACAACTTTTGGAGTTGATGGCTTGGCGTCCCTTGAAATTGGCGATGGGAGAAAGTCTGTTGTGACTTCAATGGCTATGCAACCTGACGGGAAGATTCTCGTGGCCGGAGGGAGTTATGACAGCTCACCACTCAATGACCCACTCGTCGAATCAAATGTAGATGCCCTAGTCGCACCCGGCCTTTTTGGAACGCCGGCGTCACCATTTGTTCTCCGGCTTCTCGACAATGGAACTTTAGATACATCGTTCGGTGACCACGGTGTCATCAGTTATGAATTACCTCCCTTCGTCGAAGGTTACGCAACTCAAGTCATCGTTCAACACGATGGCAAGATTGTGATCGCTGGAAAATTTGCTACAACGATTGAGCCGCCTTTGCCTGTTGAGTCTCAGGCCGTAGAAATGTTTTCGTCGCGGGATTTTGTCATGAGATTTTTGGCTGATGGTGCGCTTGACCAAAGTTTTGCCGATGAAGGAATCCGTATTGGGAATGACCTGCTGACGCCAGCTCAGTGGATCCATGAGATCTTTCAACAGCCGGATGGACGTTTAGTTCTCTTCGGAACCCGCTTTGGAAGTGAAGAAGATGGTCACTCTGCATATCTTTTCCGCCTAGAAACTGACGGTGCTCTTGACATCAATTACGG
>CAIZMV010000167.1 GCA_903934195.1 uncultured Acidimicrobiaceae bacterium
AGTGCAAGACGTGTTCATCGTTTCGTCTGCGTGCATCATGGTTCGCGCCGATCTCTTCGCAACCATTAACGGATTCAATCCTGACCTTCCGGGCGCCGGTGCTGATCTGGATTTATGTTGGCGATTGCACGCAACGGCCGCACGAGTAATGGTGGTGCCTAGTGCTGTCGGACGCCACCGTGAGAACTCTTCGCAATCAGTCAATAATCCAGATGGTGTAGATCATTTCCTTGAGAACGAAATTGTTCGGGTCAGAACAGTTGCTTCTCTTACCTCTGCTCAACAGTTGCTGACCACCGTTGTTCAAATGGGAATTTTGACTCTCGCGCGGTTCTTTTTGCTGATGGCAACTGGTCGTGTGCGCCGAGCAATAGATGAAATGCGTGCTTTGCTGCTTTTGCCGTTTGGTGTTGTTGAAATTCGTGAACGTCGTGAAGCAATGTCTGTGCACCGTGCGGTTTCCGGTGTTGAAGTGCGTGCACTGCAATTGCCAGGCAATGCCTACCTTGCAAACTTCTTGCGCCGACGCGCTGCTCAGGCAGGCCAAGCCCAAGCACAATCAGCTGGTCAAACACAAGAGGCAACTCCACGAAGTGCATACGTTCTGTGGGGCATGCTCGCAGCCATTTTTCTTGTCGGCTCTCGTGCCTTGTTCTTGGACGGTATTGCACCAGTAGGTCAGATGGCCCCAATCACTGCTTCTGCCAGTGAACTCGTGCGTTCGTATACCTCTGGTTGGTGGGGTGCAGGATTTGGTCAAGTTTCTGCGGTACCAACGGGCGTAGCGTTACTCGCAACCAGTGCGGTGGCCACTCTGGGAAATATGGGACTACTGCACACGCTTCTCGTCGTGCTGTTGCCCGTTGCGGGTTGGCTGGGTGTCTGGCGTTTTGCATCGGTTCTTGGTACGCGTGCAGCACGCATTGCGGCTACTGCTGCATATGCCGCAGTTCCGTTGCCATATGCGGCAATTTCATCTGGCCGATGGAGCGCACTGTTGATGTATGCAACATTGCCCTGGATGGTGCACTTGTTGCGCATGTTGGTGGGGCATGCAGACATTGACGAGGAATTGTCAGAGGAATTAATGGCAGTCGCACCTGCTGCTTTGTGGCGCAAATGGTTTGCATATTTGGTGTTGTTGATGGGTGTAGTCATCGCATTTGAACCCTCGGTAGTTCTCATCGTTCCACTAGTCGCACTCGTTTTTACTGTGGTCAGTGTTGTGCATGGCACGCAATTGAAATGGGCTGCACGTTGGGTAGTTGTCACTGCTTCAGTTGTTGTATCGGGTGTTGTTCTCAATCTTCCGTGGGCCGGTACATACATTCGTTCTGGGTGGTGGGAAGCAATTACCGGCGCGCCAGTTGAATCTGGTCGCAATATTGGCCTCTTCGGCTTAGCAACGTTCAATGTTGGCGGCTTCGTATTGTCATCAGTCACCGTTGCGTTGTACGCAGTTGTTGTTGGAGCCGTCTTGCTGGTGCATGGGGTTCGGTCTGGTTGGGTATTGCGTGGTGCAAGCCTTGTTGCCTTCGGTTTGGCATTAGCAATCCTCGATGATTCAGCCTTGCTGTCAGTGCATCTTTCCGAACCAGCAGTTTTGTTGGTACCCGTAGCTTTTGGAATCGCAATTTGTGCTGGCGCTATGGGCGCGGCCCTTGTTGTTGATTTACGGCGTGCGCGGTTTGGTTGGCGCCAACCAATCAGTGCGGTCGTTGCGCTTGCCTTTGTAGTTGGTCTCGTTCCGGTATCAGTTAATACATTGAATGGAAGTTGGAGTCAGCCGTCACTAGCGCTTCCACAACTTTTGGCTCAATTGCCTGATGTACAAACGTCAGGGGAGTATCGGACCATGTTTATTGGTGACCCCCGTGTATTGCCTGGAGCTCCATTGAATTTTGGTTGGGGAATTTCATATTCGGTTGTGAATGGAAGAGAACCGAGCATGGAAGAATTGTGGGAGAACCCACCAACACGTGCACGCGACAATGCGGTTGCAGCTTTGTACGGAATTGTGCGTGGTCAAACAGCTCGTGCAGGACGTTTGCTAGCGCCGTTATCTGTGCGGTTCATTGTTGTTCCAATCATTGATGGAGGCCAATCCACCCGCAGTGATCCAATCAATGCGCCACGAGGTCTCGTTGATTCGTTGTCGCGGCAGCTCGACCTGCGCCGTCTCTATGCATCGCCGGATCTTGTTATCTTCGAAAATGCCTCGTGGGTGCCCGTGCGGTCAATGTTGACGACGTCAGGGGCTGCGAGTAGTCAACTCGCTGGTGCAACTTCAATGATTGCAACGGATATTTCGGGTGCCACGCCGCTTCCTACCCAGACACGACCTGAAGGCGCAATTGAGGCAGATGTTGAGCCGGGCACTGTTCATCTTGCAGTTCCTTTTAGTACTCACTGGAAGCTCACATTGGATGGCAAGAAAATTGAGGCACGCCCGGCTTTTGGTTTGACCAATGCATATGACATTGAAAGCGCCGGACGTATCCGGTTGGGATTTGAATCAAGTCTTTTTCACTCTTTTGCCGTGTTGCTTCAATTCGCCGCATGGTGTGTTGTTGCCTTCTTTGCCCTTGTACGACCACGTCGACGCTCTCGTAGGAATTCTTCGACGTCATCAATCGCCGATGCCCCGGTCATGAGATTTGTGAACGAGGATTCGTTGTGAAGTTGTTACGTCGGGCTGTTGCCTTTGTTCTTCTTGCCGGCGTTAGCGCAGTCGTTGTAGTTGTGGACCGCCATTCAGGAAAAGAATCTGTAGGTGCGTCCACTGCCATCGTTGAATTTGCTGGATTCCCGCAAGCATCTGACGGAACTCGAATAAGCACATCGTGGTTTTGCCCTGGTGCTGCGGCGGGCGACGGGATTAGCAGTGCTTCTATTGTTGTTGTCAACCCAAGTGATGCCGATATCACTGCCACCCTGAATTTCTTCAGTGATTCACCGTCTGATGCGGAAACAATCACCGTGGCTGCACGTTCGCGGAAAGAAGTTGATGTGCTGCGAGGACGAACAGTTGGTGTCGTTGTCCCGGTCGTTGAAATAATCGGATCGATTGGCTCGGTTGAGCAAGAACTCATTTATGCAGCTGGCGATGTGACGTCTCAATGTGTTTCGCAAACCTCGAGCACATGGTATTTCGCTGATGGGTTTACAGCAGAAGGTTCAACACAACGTTTAGTGCTTACGAATCCGTTTCCTGAAACCGCTGTAGTGAACGTCTCGTACACGACAACAAATGGTCGTAGAACTCCTGCGTCGTTACAAGGAATCATCCTGAACGCTCGTTCTTCGCGCAGTATTTCTCTGGCTGATGCTGGAGCCCAAAATGAAGCACGGTTAGCAGTTGAAGTTGTCGCCTCTACGGGCCAAATCATTGCATCACGTATTCAGCATTATCTCGGAGCCGGACGACTCGGATACTCAACCACTGTTGGTACGCCGATGGCTTTGCGCGACTGGTGGTTTACATCTGGTCGCACCGGCGCAATGGTGTCTGAATTGTTGATGGTGTTTAACCCATCAGATTCTGCAGCTCAAGTGAACGTCTCTTTCTTTGGGCCCGGAATCACCAACGGTCTAGGAGTAGATCAAACTTCTAAAGCCGCAGCGCCATCAACTGCGATTGATATTCCGGCTGGAGGAATTGTTGCCATCAATACCGATTCCATTGCGGACTTGCCAAAGGGTGACCATGCAATGGTGGTGTCGGCTGTAAACAATGTGCCAGTGGTCGTGGAACATGTATTGAGCCAGCGCGTTGGTGGAAGCGCATTCACCGCAATCACAAATGGAATTCCTGGCGGCTTGGCCTCACAGAAATGGCGAATTCCAAGCGGACTATTGAATGGCGCACGAAATGCCTTGGCAGTTGTGAACACAACTGGTGTTGACGGAACTTTCACGGTGTCGGCGAGTGGTCCTGGCGGAGAAGTGGAATTGCCGCTACTTGTCGATGTCGCGCTCGGTGCAGCATCGGTGATCAGCATTGATGTGCCAGCTGATGTGAAAGATGGTGAAGTCACAATTACTGCGACAGTTCCTGTGGTTGTGCAACGGCGTACTACTCGAGGACACGGGTTGGTTGGTTTCGGAATAGTGGGAGCACTTCCCATAAGGTCTCGGTAATGGATCGAATTCTCACGGTTGCGGGCGCAATGATTGTTGCGCTTGTGGTGTCATGGTTTTTGCGCCGCCGCAAGATTGATGCGCCTACTCAAGGTGGTTTTGAGTTGCCGGTGCAGCTTGATCGAAATGATTTTGTATCGCCAGAAGCGCCGTGGATTGTGGTGGTCTTTACTTCAGCTACGTGTAGTACGTGCAATGATGTCGCTACCAAAGCAGAAGTTCTGTCTTCGCATGAAGTTGCAGTGGCTCGAGTGGATTACACCACTAATCCAGAAATGCATGCTCGTTATAAAATCGAAGCAGTTCCAGCACTCGTCATTGCAGATGCATCCGGAGTTGTTAAGGCCGGGTTCTTAGGCCCAGTGAAGGCGCAAGATTTATGGGCCGCTGTTGCTGAATGTCGTGAACCAGGCAGTTCGCCCGGCTCATGCGAGAATCACAGCAACTAAGCCTGTACTTCGCTTGCTGATGGTGCATCAAGTCCCTGTTGCACAAGGCGACCAACGGTTGGCCCGTCGATAGTTTCCTCAACAAGAAGTGCCTCAGCGACAAGTTCAAGTCCGCGGCGATGACGCAACAACAATTCATGCGCACGAGTTTCTTGCTCGAGCAGAATGCGTGAAATTTCATCGTCAACAAGTTGAGCTGTTGAATCGCTGTACTCACGACCACTAGTCATGAGATCTTCACCCAAGAACACTTGCTGATTTCCAGTCCATGCCATTGGGCCGATCTTGTCTGACATTCCCCATTCACGCACCATGCGGCGGGCAATTCCGGTTGCTTGTTCAAGGTCGTTTGCAGCGCCGCTGTTCAGATGACCAAAAATGATCTTCTCAGCAACTCGTCCGCCCATTGCCTTGCAGATCAGATCTTCAAAGAACTCACGCGAGTATGTGTGGCGTTCTTCTGGCAAAGTCCAAGTGACACCAAGCGCCATTCCGCGAGGAAGGATGGTGACTTTGTGTAACGGGTCAGAGTGGGGAAGCACCGTTGCAAGTACTGCGTGGCCGCCTTCGTGGTATGCAGTGGCACGCTTCTCTTCAGGGTTTAACACCAATGATTCGCGGCGTGCACCCATGACTACTCGGTCACGTGCATTTTCAAAGTCGAGGCGTTCAATCGCAAGTGACTCACGACGAACAGCAAAGAGAGCTGCTTCGTTCACAAGGTTTGCGAGATCAGCACCGCTCATGCCTGGTGTGGCACGGGCCATTGTCTCGAGGTCTACGTCTGTGCCCATGCGCTTGTCGCGTGAGTGCACCTTCAAGATTGCAAGGCGCTCTTCAAATTCAGGAAGAGGAACAATGATCTGTCGGTCGAAACGTCCTGGACGAAGTAATGCAGTGTCGAGAACGTCTGGGCGGTTAGTTGCCGCAAGAATCACAATGCCTTCAGTGGCTTCAAAGCCGTCCATCTCAGACAGCAATTGATTCAGTGTTTGCTCGCGCTCATCATGACCGCCACCAAGTCCTGCTCCACGCTTACGGCCGATGGAGTCAATCTCGTCGATGAAGATAATTGCTTTACCGAGTTTCTTTGCTTGTGCAAAGAGATCACGAACACGGCTTGCGCCGACGCCCACGAACATCTCCATAAAGTCAGAACCAGTAACAGATAGGAATCCGACTCCAGCTTCACCGGCAACGGCGCGTGCAAAGAGGGTCTTTCCGGTTCCCGGAGGGCCAACGAGCAAAATGCCTTTCGGAACGCGTGCACCGATTTCCTTGAATCGTTCTGGCTTACGCAAGAAGTCAACAACTTCTTTGATCTCAAGTTTCACACCGTCGTATCCGGCGATGTCTGAGAAAGTAGTTGATGGTTTGTCGGCCTGGTACGCCTTGGCCTTGCTCTTGCCAACAGACATGATGCTGCCGGCTTGTCCCATGGCACGGCGTTGCATCCACATGAAGAATGCGATGACAAAAGCAAACGGAAGAATGATCGGTAACAGGCTGGTGAAGAAGTTGGCTTGAGGAGTCTTGAACGAATAGTCGACTCCCATCTGCTTCAACAGTTGTTCATCAGCATCGCTGAGGTTCACTGAACCAGTTGTGGTGAACTTTGTGCCGGATTGCAGAGTGCCCGAAATGATGTTCGAGGAGTTGTTGATGACGACTTGTTTGACGTCGCCATTCTTCACTTGAACAAGGAATTCTGTGTACGTGAGCTTGTCGCCTGTTGGAGTAGCGAACAATTGGCTTCCGAAAGCGAGAACTACGACGGCCGCCACAATTGCCCAGATGGCCCATTTGGGCATGGGGGGTTTGCCATCGGCGCCTGGCTTGACATTGCGCAGGCCCTTCATGGGGTTGCGACCTTGTGGGTTGCGTGATGGTGGAGGGGGCGGTGGGATATCGCTCATCTGTTCATGCTACGGCTGCCGTGAGCCCCCGTACCAGCGGCATCGCCTATTTAGTGGCCCACGGTGACTACCGTTTCTGTTATGGCTAGGCAATGCACCCGACAAGGCTGTGTGCATTCCGCCACAGTCACGCTGACGTATCAATATGCGCGATCATTGGTCTGGCTTGATGACCTCAGCCCAGAACGCGACCCACATTCCTATGACTTGTGTGACCAGCATGCGAACCGACTGACGGCTCCTTCCGGATGGCACCTTGAAGATCGCCGTCAGCGCGTTCATGTGTACAGCCCTGGCCGTCTCGCCGGGTAATCATCTTGGATCAGATGGCATCGCGTCAATCACGAGCAAGCCAGGTACTGCTGTTTTGGCTTGTTGCGTTTGTTGCAGCAAATTTTGCATCTCTACTGGTCTTAGTAATCACAGGGAATGGTGACTCTTCTTCTAGTGACATGTCCACACTTGATGTGGCGCTCAGTGCAACAGCGATGTGGCTTGTGTATCTCTTTGCAGCAACACAATTCTTGCAAGCAAAGTGGAGAAACTTTCGTTCAGCAATTGGCGCAACTTTCTCACGACGCAATGTAGTGGTGGGGATTCCCCTCGGGATCGCGAGTCAACTTGTTTTAGTGAACGCAGTGAACTGGCCGCTATCGAGATTGTTTCCAGACGCCTTCTCCTTTGACGAAGTGTCAAAGCGCGCATCTGACTTAGTGGACGATGCACGAGGGGGGTGGATTTTTCTGCTTGCACTGGTTGTTGTCGTCGGAGCTCCCATCGTCGAAGAAATCGTGTATCGCGGCGTGGTTCAGCCTGGTTTGGTTTCGTCATGGGGTCGAACGACGGGAATATTGGTGACCGCGGCACTATTCGCAGCAATTCATATGCAACCAGTCGAGTTCCCAGGTCTATTTGCTTTCGCATTGGTGCTGGGGTGGGAACGTCACTCAACTGGCACAATAGGTACGTCCATTGTCACCCATATGGCCTTCAACGCAACAGGGCTTGCGCTTGTAGTGCTTCTGTAAAGAATTATGAATACCGAAATCAACAACTCCGACATTCAAGATGAATTGACCGGACCTTCCGTTCGTGCACAGGAGTGGACCGCCACGCTGAAGTCGATGAGCACAACTGCAGTGTTGCTCGGTGCGACATTGATGGTGTTGTCAGTTCTTCATCCGGATTTGATTCTGCGAAACAACACACCAACAGGTGGCGACATGGGTGCGCACGTGTGGGGCCCTGCCTACTTGCGTGACGTGTTGTTGCCGCATTGGCGACTAACTGGTTGGAGTATGGATTGGTACGCAGGGTTGCCTGTATATCGCTTCTACATGGTTGTGCCGGCACTAGCCATCGTGGCGTTAGATGTCGTTTTGCCGTACGGAATTGCTTTCAAGATAATTGTCGCTGCCGGCCTCGTTGCTTTTCCGGTGTGCGTGTACATCATGGGTCGCGTTAGCAAACTGCTGTATCCATTGCCTGAATTGATGGTTGTCGGTGCAACCATGTTTCTCTTTGATGAGAGCTTCACTATTTATGGCGGCAACATTGCTTCCACAATGGCGGGGGAGTTCTCGCATTCAATCGCATTAGCTTTCGCCATCTTGGGTCTGGGTTTTTTCGCACGCGGTCTTGATGATGGTAAGCACCGCGGTTGGGCTGCATTGTTCATTGCGTTGTCGGCACTTAGTCATGGCATCGTGTTGTTGTTCGTTTTTGGTGGAGCAGTGTTGATGCTGCTTATGCGTCTTGATCGGCAGCGCTTGAAATTTGGCATCACAACTTTGAGCTGTGCTGTCTTCCTCTCCGCATTCTGGGTCATTCCATTCCTTGGCGGTCATGCATTCATGACAGACATGAAGTACGGCTCAGAACCAGGTGGCGGATCTTTCAAGACCATGTGGGACATGTACTTTCCGTTGGCCACGAATCTGGACATCATGCTGATGACGCTTGCGATAATTGGTTTCGTCGGTTCGGTTTATCGCCGACGATTCCTCGGAATGTGGATGGGTGTCTACATCGTCGTGCTGATGATTGGTGTCAAAGTTGCACAAGGTGGATTACCTGTTATTGGGCTCCTTTGGAATCCTCGCATTTTGCCCTTCATGTATTTGTTGCGTTACATGTTGGCCGCAATCGGCGCGTATGAAGCTGCTCTTTTTATTCGTCGCACTGTTGCTGTGCAGCGCAATCCGCTGCAGATGCCTTCGGCGCCAACGACAAATACATCAACATCAGTGTTGTGGCTTGTAGCTACTTTCTGTCTTGTTGTGCTCGGAGTGCGTTACCAAAGTTTGCCGTTTGCGACTTTGAAGTCAAATGCAACAGGTACTTCATACGGTTGGGGCCCGGTGTCGTTTCCAGCTCATCGGGCATTCTCAGATGGTTGGTCACGTTGGAATTTTGAAGGATATGAAGGCAAGACCACTTTCAGTGAGTACAACGGCGTAGTTCAAGCAATGAAGAAGCTTGGCGAAGACCCCGCTCATGGTTGTGGCCACGCGCTGTGGGAAAACAGCGGAGACCTGAACAAATACGGAACAACGATGGCATTGATGCTGTTGCCGTATTGGACTGACGGATGCATCGGATCGATGGAGGGCTTGTTCTTTGAAGCAGCTGGTTCAACTCCGTATCACTTCATTTCTGCCGCTGCGTTGTCGAAACAAAGCAGTAATCCTGTCCGCGAATTGCGATACGACAACAACGATGCCGTGAAGGGTGTTGCTTACATGCGCATGATGGGCATTCGCTATTACATGGCGTATACGCAGGAAGCTATTACCAAGGCCGATGAGCAACAAGACCTAACCAAAGTCGGAACGTCTGGGCCGTGGCATCTGTATGAGATTGCAGACACAACAATTGTTGAGCCACTTGCAGTTCAACCTGTTGTTGTCAACGAGCGTCCAGGGGATAAGCGTGAACGTTGGCTGGAAATTGGTTCGTCATACTTTCAACACATGAATGAATGGTCTGCATTGCCAGTAGATCATGGCCCTGATGACTGGCAACGTGTTGATGTTGAGGCAGATGCTTCTCGCAGCGTTGGTGAACCAGGAGGCCCAGGTCGCCAAGTTGACATTGTGAAACCGACAGCGGGGTCAACAATCAAGACAGTTTCTCTTGACCCTGTTGTGGTCTCAGACGTACAAGTCGAACAAGAATCTGTTTCCTTTGCAGTTGATCGTGTTGGTGTTCCGGTTCTTGTAAAAGTCAGTTATTTCCCAAACTGGCAAGTAAAGGGCGCGTCACGCGTGTATCGCGCAGCACCGAACATGATGGTTGTTGTACCAACTGAAAAGAATGTGACGCTGTCCTATGAACCGTCACAACTTGATCGCTCCTCTTATGCCGTCACATTGGTGGGCATTGTCATGGCTGTGTTTCTCTTCCGCAGACGGTTTCGTTACGGAGTAGCGATGCCACCTCGCACAGACACCGAAATTGAGGCCGACCCCAACGGCGAACTATCCACCGATAGCCTCAGAGATTGATGAAAACAGACCCCTCAATCCTTGACCGCATCGTCAAGGCGTACGACATTCGCGGAACAACACCGAATGAAATGAACGACGAAGTGGCGTTTGCGCTGGGCGTTGCTTTTGCCGACTTTGTGAAGGCGCCTCTAGTCATTGTTGCCCGCGACATGCGTGTCACGGGGGAGTCTCTCGCGGCCTCGTTTGCAAGTGGCGTCACTTCTCGTGGTGTCAATGTGCTTGATCTTGGATTAGCCAGCACGGACCTTGTGTATTTTGCTGCAGGCAAGCTTGATGCCCCAGGTGCCATGTTTACGGCCTCGCACAACCCAGCTGAGTACAACGGAATCAAATTCTGTTTGTCTGGTGCGCGCCCTGTTGGAATTGATACTGGTCTTGCAACAATTCGTGA
>CAIZMV010000168.1 GCA_903934195.1 uncultured Acidimicrobiaceae bacterium
CTGATCTTGCGGATAGTCGTATGCGAAACCATTCTTCGGTGGAGTTGTTGCATACACACCGAATGCATGTTTCGTGGTGTACCCACCGTTTGCCCACACGAGTCCGGTAGCGCCAACTCCGCTGCGCAATTCGCCCGCAACGGTTGCGATGGCGTGCATGACGTAGTTATTCCACGGACCACCACCAAATTGCAAGCCGCCTGTACGTGTGAGTTGACCGTTGATGTCAAGGCCAAGTGATTTTGCACCGAGTTGAACGGCAGAAGGAAAGCATGAGTACAAATCAACAAGGTCGATGTCGTTGATTGAAAGTCCGGCAAGTTCCAACACTCGACGACCGGCTAATTCGATAGCAGGAGTGTCATAGAAATGATTGCGATGAGAAATAAATGCATGTTCATGGGCGTCACTACCTGATTGCGGGAAAATCCAACGATCACGAGGAACACCAAGTGCTGCTGCTTTCTCGGCTGAGCACAAAATGAGAGCAGCTGACATGTCGACATCGTTGTTTGAGTTCATCAACTTCGGATATGGGAAACCAATCATTCGATTCGTGTCAGAAACGGTTCGTATTTCTTCTGCTGTGTATTGCTTCTTTGACCATGCATTTGGGTTTGTTGCAGCCACGGCACTGAATCGTGCGTACAGCTCACTGATGTGAACTTGATGATCTGCAACTGATCTGCCCGCTTGTGCACGCAGTGCAGTTTCGAAGAGTGGGTAGATCTGAATTGGCATCATGATTTTGCGAGCCAGTTCTTCCGGCATGTTCATCGTGAGATCTTCAGAGACAGGAACAGGTGCTATGTCAGTCGTGCGCCAGTCGGGGGTGAGGCCAGCTTTGCTGTATCGAGCGCGTGTTCGTGTTGTTTCGCCACCTGTCAAAATGACAAGGTCAACTTCGCCAGCAAGAATCTGACGCGATGCGGTGTTCACCAAAGTTTGTGGAGTGTTGCCGCCCATGGCAGACAGGCCAAGTTCACGCGGAGTAAGGCCAAGGTCTTTGGCGATGAAATGGGCTGGGTTGCCGTATTTCCACGACAAAAGGCTGACAACACGAATGGCATCGGGGTTTGGCACTGACGAAAGTCCTGCATCGGAAGCAGCAAGGGAGATGGCTTCAACCATGAGAGCCACGGGGTCGCGAGCATCGTCAAGCCCCTCGGCACGCTGCAGTACTTGGCCGGTGCCGATAAGAACGGGGGTGCGTGGGTCAATTGTCATGCCATAACGCTAGGTCGTAGACATAACACCTCTACTACTCTGAATGAGATGTCCCGAATTGCAATTGGCGCCGACCATGCTGGCTACACCCTGAAACAGCACCTCATAGATGTGCTGACGAATCAAGGGCACGATGTCATCGACCTTGGCACCCATTCCACCGAGAGCTGTGATTACCCACCAATTTGTGCCTCAGTTGGTCGTCACGTGCGCGATGGTAAGGCCGACCTTGGCATTGTCCTTGGTGGAAGTGGCCAAGGCGAACAGCTCGCAGCAAACAAAGTGCACGGAGTGCGTGCCGCGTTGTGTAACGACTTGTACACCGCTCGCATGGCGCGATCACACAACAACGCAAACGTGTTGTCGATGGGTGCGCGAGTTGTTGGCGAAGGCCTCGCCGAAGAAATCCTTTCTACGTTTTTATCAACCCCCTTCGAAGCAGGCCGTCACGAACGTCGCGTAGCGATGTTGGCTGAAATCGAGCAACAAGAATCGAGCAAGTAATGCCTTTTCCTTCCGACACAGACCCAGACAATGCGGTTTTTGACCTTCTTGAAACAGAACGGATTCGTCAGACCACCGGACTGCAGTTGATTGCTAGTGAAAACTTCACGTCGCCTGCAGTGATGCATGCAACTGGTTCCATTCTGACGAACAAGTACAGCGAGGGATACCCCGGTAAGCGTTACTACGGCGGCAACGTCAACGTTGACGAAATCGAAGCATTAGCAATTTCACGTGTGAAGCAATTGTTTGGTGCGGAGCATGCAAACGTGCAGCCACACTCTGGTGCAAGCGCAAACATGGCGGTCTATTTGGGTCTTTTGAACCCAGGTGACACTGTTCTTGGTCTCAGTCTCGACCACGGCGGTCACCTCACACACGGATCGCCAGTCAATGCAAGCGGCATTCTGTACAACTTCAAGTCGTACGGTGTCACATCTGGTGAAGAGCGAATCGACTTTGAGGAAATGCGTGATCTTGCGCTTGAGCATCGTCCAAAGATGATTGTTGCCGGAACAACTAGTTATCCACGTCGGCTCGATCCAGAACCGTTTAAAGCAATTGCTGACGAGGTTGGCGCATTGTTGATGTTCGACATTGCTCACTTGGCTGGTCTTGTCGCTGGCGGTGCACACCCGAACCCCGTGCCATATGCCGACGTTGTCACGTTCACAACGCACAAAACATTGCGTGGCCCACGCGGCGGTTGCATTCTTAGTAAGGCCGTGCATGCACAAGCTATTGACAAAGCGGTGTTCCCAGGTAGCCAAGGCGGCCCACTAGAACATGCTGTTGCCGCAAAAGCTGTTGCCTTCCGTGAAGCACTTGACCCGTCGTTCTCTGCGTATGCACACCAAATTGTGAAGAATGCTTCTGCATTGGCAGCTGCGCTTACTAAAGAAGGTTTCCGACTTGTCAGTGGTGGTACAGATACGCACTTGATGGTTGTAGACCTTCGCCCGTTTGATGCTGAATGCACCGGAAAAGTTGCGCAATTGGTACTTGATGAAGCAGGGATCACGTTGAACAAGAACACAGTTCCTGATGACCCACGTAGCCCTTTCGTAACTTCAGGAGTACGTATTGGAACACCTTCTGTAACAACACAGGGAATGACTGAAGCAGAGATGCCAGTAATTGCCTCGTTGATTGCAGAAGCTCTTCGTCATCGTGATGATGCAGCAGCGGTTGCCGCAGTGAAATCCAAAGTTGCGGCACTCTGTGCCAAATTCCCTGTTTATCCCCACAAATTGTGACGGAAACGATCCAGGTGGATCAGTCATCTAGGCTCGTCATCTAATGGGTGACACAAACGGATATCTCATTGTCGGACTGTGTGCGATGTTTGTCACTCTGATTACGACGCCAATTGTTCGGTGGTTTGCACGCGAACGCAATTGGGTGGCAATGCCCGATGAACGAAAAGTTCACACAGTTCCAACTCCAAATGTTGGTGGTATTGCATTATTCGCCGGAGCAGTTGCTGCAATCGGACTTGCGTGGAGGATGGATCGGTTCAGTCCGTTATTCCAGGGAAACAGCGAACTAACTGGTGTTCTTCTGGGTGCGTTAGTAGTTCTTGTTATCGGTGCTCGAGACGATGTGAAAGAAGTGTCGGCCCCGGCTCGAGTTATTGCAATCGTTGGTGCCGGAATGATGCTTGTGTGGTTCGGCGTCACGATGTTTTATTTCCGTGTTCCGTTCTTGGGTGTTATTCAATTAGGAAATGACTGGATTCCTATCGTCACAGTTGTGTGGTTGCTAGGAATGGTGCAAGCAATAAATCTGATTGATGGGCTTGATGGATTAGCAGCAGGCATTGTTGCTATTGGTTCCACTGCGTTTTTCATTTATTCACGCCATCTTTCAGGTCTTGGTTTGCTGTCTGAACCAAACATCGGACCGCTTATTGCAATCATCACTGTCGGCGTGTGCATTGGTTTTCTTCCGTACAACTTCAACGGCGCAAGTATTTTCATGGGTGATGGTGGCGCGTATCTGCTTGGGCTTCTTGTTGCAGTTTCGACAAGTGTTGTCGGTGGGCGAGCAGACCCAACTACACAAGCATTTAGCGGCCAGACATATTTCTTCTTGGCTCCACTTGTTATTCCGCTCATCATTCTTGGAGTTCCAATCTTTGATGTGGCGTTTGCCATTGTGCGTCGAGTGAGCAAACGTCAAGGGTTCGCAGAAGCAGACAAGGGACATTTGCATCATCGACTGATCAACCTGGGGCACGGCCCGCGTCGTGCTGTGGCAATTCTGTGGTTATGGACTGCACTGTTATCGGCTCTCGTGCTGTATCCCGTCTTCAACAAGAGCGCTACGAACTTTGCCCCGTTTGGGCTGGTCGCATTGGTGCTTTTTTTGTACACCGTCTTGCACCCAGACCTCAATCGCACTCCAGAAGACGAATAATTCAGCGCACTGCTCTTCGGTTTGACCTGAGTTGCTGCGTGCGTCTAGATTGTTCTTTGTTTCACAAGGTCAAATGAGACCCTTTCCCCCTAAGGCATTCGTTGAAATTACTTCCTAAGCCCAAAGCGCCTGTCGCCCTGGAAGCTGGTGTTTCTCACGGAATGGAACTGGCCGGCAGCGTCGTTGTGTTTTTCGGCATTGGGTTCGGAATTGATGCTTGGCTCGGTACGACCCCTCTTTTCATGATTGTCCTCGTTTTGTTCGCTGTGGTCGGCCAATTCATCAAGATGTATTACGTGTACAGCAGTGCCATGCGTCACCTCGAACAAAAACGGGTCGAAGAATCACGCGGGGCTCAGTCATGAACGACAAAATGTCGCCCCTCGCCATGGCCTCAGCAGGCCAGGCCCCAGAGGTCACTGTGTCGCGCGACATCATCCGCCGAGGGCTCATTGTGGCCCCTCTGATCATGGTCATTGCGGGGGTTATTTGGGGGTTGACCGGGGCGTGGTCAGCAGGCCTCGGATTAGCGCTAGTCCTTATGAACTTTGGGCTTGCGGCCGCTTTGATCTCCTGGGCAGCGCCTATTTCACTAGCGCTCATGATGGGGGTCACCCTCTTCGGGTTCCTCCTGCGCCTCGGGCTTATTTCTCTTGCTGTTTTCTTGGTACGCGACGTGTCATGGGTATCCCTTCCTGCGCTGGGGATAACAATTATCGTCACTCATCTCGGATTGCTGTTCTGGGAGATGCGATTTATCGCTGCCTCTCTAGCATTTCCTGGATTGCGTCCCAATGCGCAAGAATATCCATCGTCAAGCGCCGCTGAGACACCCTGAAGGACCACAACGTGATTGCTCTCGATTTTCCAGAAATTAACTCGATCCTTGTTTGGAAAGATCTCTTTCCAAGTTTCAACAAGATTGCGTTAATCGCTGTACTTGCTGCTGTTATCAGCATCACAATTTTCTTACTTGCAGTTCGTCAAGATCACAAAGAAGCACCGAAGGGAATTCGTAACTTCGCAGAAGTCATTGTTGAATTCATCGAAGACGGTGTTGTGATGCAAACAATGGGCAAAGACGGACTTGCATGGACACCGTTCTTGATGACGATGTTCTTGTTCATTTATTTGTGCAACGTTCCTGGAATCATTCCGTTCTTTCAAATGCCTGCAACTGCACGTATGGCAGTTCCGTTGTTCCTTGCGCTCATGGTGTGGGTTATTTACAACGTCACCGGAATCAAGCATCAAGGAATTGGTGGCTACCTCAAGAGCACACTCTTTCCTCCAGGAGTTCCAAAGGCTCTCTACATTCTCGTAACACCAATCGAATTCATTTCGGCAATCATTGTTCGCCCGTTCTCATTGGCTGTTCGTTTGTTCGCCAACATGATGGCCGGACACATTCTTCTCGTTACGTTTGCACTCTTGTCTGAAGCTTTGTTCCAAGCCAAGGACAAGATTCTGATTCCAGTCGGAATCCTCCCGTTCTTCATGCTCGTATTCCTCACTTCATTTGAAGTGTTGGTTGCGTTCCTGCAGGCATACATTTTCGCTATGTTGACCGCCGTCTATATCGGTGGCGCGACGCATCCCGAGCACTGATCAATAAAAGATCTCCCAACTAACTACAAACCACATAGGAGAAAACAATGGAAGCAATTGCACAACTCATAGCGGCAGAAATGACACCTGCCGAATTGAAGAACAATGCAGCAGCAGCGAGCGCAGGCTATGCCTACGGTCTTGCTGCAATCGGGCCTGGCATTGGCATCGGTTACCTCGTCGGCAAGTCCGTCGAGGCGATGGCACGTCAGCCAGAAGCTGCTGGCATGGTACGTACCACCATGTTCTTGGGCATCGCATTTACCGAAGCGCTCGCGCTTATCGGTTTCGTGGTGTTCATTCTTCTCAAGTTCGCTTAAAGCGAACTTGAGTCCACATACACAATCGATCTTTGCGCAAGCAGAGTCCAGGAGCTGAAATGCCGACTGCGATAGTCACCCAATCGAGCGGACAAATTGTCCACGTTCGGCTGGTGTCATCAGACACCACCGATACAACCGTTGCCCCAGAGGCAGTAGCTCTTGCCGCCGAATCAGGCACAGGAGCTGCTGAAACGACGGCGGTAGTTGCTGCACCGAACCCAATCGCGCCAACACCAAAAGAAATCTTTTGGTCGGCCGGTTCGTTCTTCGTGCTGCTCATCGTCATGCGCTACTACCTCTTTCCTAAGTTGAAAAAGGGAATGGTTGCTCGTTACGACGACATTCGCAGCGACATTGAAGGTGCTGATTCTGTGAAGGCAGCAGCTCAGACTGATGTTGCTGGTTACGAAAAGCAGTTAGCTGCTGTTCGCGTTGAAGCTGCGGGCCGTATTGATGCCGCTCGCCAAACTGTCGACGCAGAACGCAACGCTCAGCTTGCTCAAGTAAATGCTCGTATCGCATCGGCTCGCGCTGATGCCGAGGCAAAGACATCAGCAGCTCGCGCTGCTGCTCAAGGTCAAGTCGCTGCAGCAGTTGCACAAGTTGCAACAAAAGCAGCAACCATGGCTTCTGGTCGTACGCCCGATGCGTCTGTTGTGCAAGCAGCAGTTGCATCAGCAATGGAAAGCGCAGGTTCACGATGAACTCTCTCGTCTCAGTTTTTGTCGCTGCCTCAGAAGGGGGAGTGCCAACTTACGAAACTCACCACTGGCTTCTTCCTGAAACAGCTGAAATCATCTACGGAGGTCTTGCTTCTGTCCTTGTTATCAGTGCGTTGGCGAAGTTCGCTGGCCCAATGATCAAGAAGTCACTTGCTGCTCGTACCGAGCGCATTCAAGGTGACATCGACAACGCTCGCAACACACGTGCTAATGCCGAAGTTGAAGCGTCACGTATTCGTACCGCACTTGGTGACATCAACACAGAGCGCTCACGCATTCTTGCTGAAGCCGATACTCAAGCTGCTGCAGTTCTCGCTGAAGGCCGCACTCGTGTAGCCGCAGAAATGGCTGACATCGAAGCAAAGGCAATGTCTGACATTGCAAATGCTGCTGGTCGTGTTGGCGATGAACTTCGCGCTGAAATTTCTCGCTTGTCTGCAGTCGCTATCGAGCGCGTTGTTGCAAGCACAGTGAACGACAGTGTTCGTCAAGATCTCATTGAGAACTTCATTAGCAAAGTAGGGGCATCACGATGAGTCAAGCAA
>CAIZMV010000169.1 GCA_903934195.1 uncultured Acidimicrobiaceae bacterium
AGGCGACGGCGACGCAGTTCTGATTGGACACGACTGGGGCGCGCCAAGTGTTTACGGTGCAGCCGCGAGCGAACCGCAACGTTGGAAGCGTGTTGTCGGAATGGCAGTACCTCCGGGCGCCGCAATGGGAATGTCGTTTGCAACCAACCTTGAACAAACAAAACGCAGTTGGTACATGTTCTATTTCCAGCATCCATTGTCCGACATGGTGGTACCTGCAAATGACCTTGCATTTATCGACATGTTGTGGCGCGATTGGTCACCTGGCTACGACGGCGCGATTGATTCAGAGAATTGCAAAGCATGTTTGCGCGACCCTGCACACATGGCTGCCGCGCTTGGTTATTACCGCGCAACTCTTGGCACTGGTGCGCGCAGTGAGAAATACGATGCGATTCAAGCTGCTGGTGGTGGAGAACTAACTCAGCCAACGTTGTACTTGCACGGATCAAACGATGGCTGCATCGGAATGGAAGTTGCAGAGTTGGCACGCGCTATGTCCCCTTGGGCCGAAGTGAAAATAGTTGAAGGTGCTGGTCACTTCATGCAGTTAGAAAAGCCAGCTGAAGTGAACAAACTGATTATTGATTGGATTACGGCAAAGTAATCATGTTGCCTGTGCGCTGAAGTAACCCTTCATCCACTAGCGATGCAATCAGTTTTTCTGCACGACCCTCATCAACACGCATTGCTGAAATCACGTCAGCGATTTGATGCGAACCATCCCCCACTGCACGCAACGCGCGTCCACGTGCTTGCCGGTCAGACCCTTCAAAGCGGGGCTGAGGTTTACTGACTCCGGCAGACAACTGCGCTGGATCATCACCAACCCCTTTGTATTTGCATTGGGTTCGCACAGGACATGAATCACACAACGGCGAACGCACCGTGCAGTGCCGTGCGCCGAAATCCATCATCACCTGATTCCATTCCCAACCGAGACCTTGCGGAACCAATTCATCTGCGAAGTTCTGCAGAGCACGAGCCTTCATCGGCATGCCTTCAAGTCGCGACAACACACGCGAGACATTGACATCTACAACTGCAACATCAGCGCGATGCGCAAATGCCAAAACCGCACGCGCTGTGTATTGACCAATGCCGGGAAGTTGCAATAACTCTTCAAGAGACGAGGGCATTTGGTCATTGAACTGCTCGTGTAGAACCACTGCAGTTGCTTGCAGATTCCGACAACGCCGCGGATACCCAAGACCAGACCACAGACGCAATGCATCACCTAGTGGGGCTTCTGCCAATGCACCTGGTGTTGGAAAAGCTTCGAGGAAGGCCTCGTACTTCGGCATCACGCGAGCAACGGATGTCTGTTGCAGCATGACCTCACTAACGAGGACTCTCCACGGGTCGTTTGTACGACGCCAGGGAAGGTCACGCAGCGAACCGCTGCCCCACTGAATCAGACTGACCGCAATGCGGTCATTGCGACTTAGTCGGCCCACACGTCCTGTCCGTCGTATGGACGGCGACGACTTGGAGCAAACTCGCGCTTCCACACCATGACGCGACGTCGGAAGTAACACACTTCTTTGCCGTCTTGGTTGAAACCTTTTGTCTCTACCAACACTGTGCCGCGATCGTTCTTTGACTTGCTTTCAGTTGTCTCGAGAACTCGTGTCTCAGCATGAATTGTGTCGCCGTGAAAAGTTGGGAACTTGTGCTGAAGAGTTTCAACTTCAAGGTTTGCAATAGCTGCACCACTGATGTCTGGAACACTCATTCCGAGCACCAACGAATACACAAGGTTTCCTACAACAACGTTGCGGCCTTGCACACTCTCTTTTGCGAACCAGTCATTGGTGTGCAATGGGTGGTGGTTCATAGTGATCATGCAGAAAAGATGATCGTCATATTCAGTGATTGTTTTGCCTGGCCAGTGACGAAATACGTCTCCAGGAACAAAATCTTCAAGGCAGCGACCAAAGGGGCGTTCATGTGTTGTCATGGCCTCAACGCTACTCAGGTTTCAGCGTGCCATCCGTATCGTCATCTGAGAATTCAAGGTCTGAAGGGTCAAATACTGGCATCGGGAATTGGCCCGTGCGGTCACGCGGCGCAAATTTCTCAACCCAATCAACTGTGGTGAGCCCACGCTGTGCTTGAGACGTGGCAACACGTGGCAATGGCCCCAACTTGTGTTTGCGGTCAATTGAAAATGGCCCGACACGTAATGACAAGTAACTCAACCAACCGACAAATATCGGTAGCCAATATTGCGCAACGCGATACGACAGAACCCCAACGGTGGCTAGCGGACGAGCTAAACCGAATCCGACAAGAGTCGGAATGTAAATACTCTCCATGATTCCTAATCCGCCGGGCGTGATTGGAATAACCGAGAAGACGTTTGCAATACCAAATGAAACAACTAATGCATCGAAACCAAGCGTTCCACCGAATGCCCGAAGGAAGACCCATAGCGATAACGCATCAAGTGCCCAGTTCAGTGTGGCCCAGCCGACGACGCGCTGCATTAATGCACGGTCTGTAAACAGTCCTTCAATTCTGTTGCCCAAATGCTCAAGAACAGATGCTGCGTGATGTTCATCGAATCTCAATCGTCTGGCGATTGATCGCACCAGACGTTCCGAGCGTCCTTGACCTTCAACAAGGCCAAATATCACAAACCCTGCAAAAGCCATCAAGAGAATTCCAACAATCGCTGCTGTTCCGTACGCAGCGTTAACGCCTCTAGTAGGAATTGAAATAATCAAACCGAACCACAAGATGAAGTTCAACACGACAGCTGAACCGACTCCAGCGGTTGCCAAAGCAAATGCAGCATCAGGACCTTTGACTCCGCACATTGTTATGAGGCGATACCCGAGTGCCGTGCTTGCAGCACTTCCTCCGGGAACAATGTTGCCTAACGCTTTAGTGCTCAGCTGAATTCGGAACAACCGCAAAACACTTATGCCTGCTCCGTGATCTCCAAGAGCAGCTTTGGTCAACATGGAATAAGCGAGCAGTGAAAAACCTTGCAAACCAATTGCAACAAACAAAAGATTCGGATCTACATTCTTCAGATCTCGAACTGCATCGCGGAAACCCGGGATAAGCGGCAACACAAAGAAGTACACAATGGCGCCGAGCACCACAAACTGCAGTGCCCTACTGACGCGCCAGCGGCGCTGTACTTCCTCAGCCATGGTGACCATCGTTGCCGATATCTGACCCTTGTGTTGGGAATGCATGAACAATCTTTGATAATTCAGCTCTTAATGAAGGCGCATGGTCAGCATTGGTCTTTCCAAGCCTCACAACAACCAGGTTGCGCCGAGGTGACGCCCACGTGAACTGCCCTTCATAACCAAGAGCTGCGATAGAGCCAGGGTCATGCGGAAACATCCATACATGTGCGCCGTAATCAAGGTCGTTGTCCGGGTCGCGAGCGATAGGAGTACGCGAATAATCCACCCAACCTTCAGGCAAGAGCCGTGAACCATTCCACATTCCATCGGTCATGTACAGATATCCGAACCGTGCAAAGTCCCGAGCGGTGGCATACACATATGACGAGCCAACGAAATTCCCTGAAGCATCGAAGCGCGGTACCGCAGAACGCATACCTAACGGATCGAACAAACGCTGCTGCATGAATTTCGACATTGCATCTGTGGAACTCGACTTTTCACCTAATGCCCTAGAGAGAATTTTCGTCACAAGATTTGTTGTGCCAGATGAATACAGATATTTCGTTCCTGGCTTCGCCTCTAAGTTTTTTGAAGCCGCATAGGCGGCATGGTCGCCGACAAATTTCTCACTGCCGAACAACATTTCAATCACGTCAGAGGACTTGTCATCGACGTAGTCATCGACGTAGTCTTCGACCCAGTCAAGACCACTCGACATATTCAATAAATGACCAAGGGTGATGTTGGCGCGGTCGTCATTTTCCCATTCCGGAAACAGATGATCATCGTCAATCGAGAGCAGTCCATCCCCCACTGCCATACCCACCAGAGCCTGCGTGATGCTCTTCGCCATCGACCATGAAATCAATGTGGTCGAAACATCGGTTTCAGGGCCATAAAACTCACGAACAATTCGACCGTTATGGATTACAACGAGTGCCAATGTTGTGGCCAAATGAGGCGGCTGTGAGGCCAGTTCTTCAACGGCACTATCAAGAGTTTCCGCGTCAACTGTCGAGGCGAGTTCGCCATCGAGCCAGTCAAGCGTGGGGAAAGTGTCAAATGCCACATCAAGAGACTAGGCGTGAGGGCCTAAACAGACATCACGGGTGCTTTAAACCCCTTACTTATTCACTAGCGTTTAAGGAATGAGCACCATTGCCCCTGATATCCAGACAGCCGCTTCGGTTATTTCCATCGCATCTTCGATGGTTGACAAAGCAATTACTTCATTGATCGCGCAAGGCGGACCTGACAAAAATCAAACTTTGGCATATGACCTTGCTCATGTGGCAGCTGCAGTGTCAACTGCTGAATCACTTCTTACATACGGCGCGAAGGGCGACATTGAAAACAACATCGCATGTGCATTCACAGCCGACATGGTGCACGACTTTGTCTCTCGCTTAATTGGTCGTGAAGAATTATGGGGAGTCGAAGCATCACAGTTTGAACCAGTACAGGGTTTTGTTCAGAGATACCGTGCGCCAGAATTTCTTGCATCACTTGCAGAAGTTCAAGGTCCGCGCCATTTGGCAAGCGACTTCGAAATGGTGCAAGACACTTTCCGTTCATACGCAAACAAAGTCATTGCGCCTCAGGCTGAACATGTACACCGCCATAACGGTGACGTTCCTGAAGAAATCATTGCTGGACTTGCTGAAATTGGTGCGTTCGGCCTCAGTGTGCCAGTTGAGTACGAAGGTTTCAGCGAAGGCGGCGAAAGCGAATACATGGCGTCGGTCATCGCAACTGAAGAATTGTCTCGCGGTTCGCTTGGCATCGGTGGTTCATTAATCACTCGTCCCGAGATCCTTACGCGCGCACTTGTTAAGGGCGGCACAGAAGCACAGAAACTGGAATGGCTTCCAAAACTTGCCAGCACAGAAGTCATGTCAGCAGTTGCAGTAACAGAACCTGACTACGGCTCCGATGTTGCAAGCTTGAAGACAACCGCAGTTCGCGGCACAGGACCTAACGGCGAAGCTGGCTGGATCATTAACGGCGTGAAGACTTGGTGCACATTTGGTGCGCGTGCAAACGTGTTGATGCTTCTTGCACGTACAGACCCAGACCGCTCAAAGGCTCACCGCGGATTGTCACTGTTCATCGTTCCAAAACCACTGGGTGATTCACATGGAGTCACGTTCAGTCAAGACGGCGGCGGAAAAATGGACGGCAGCCCCATTGACACCATTGGTTATCGCGGAATGCACAGTTACGAAATCGCTATCGAAAACTGGTGGGTCCCTGCTGCAAACCTCATTGGCGAAGAAGACGGGCTCGGCAAGGGTTTCTACTTGCAGATGGCTGGGTTCGAGAATGGTCGTTTGCAAACAGCTGCTCGCGCAGTTGGCGTTATGCAGGCCGCATACGAAGCAGCAGTTGACTACGCGAACAACCGCACAGTCTTCGGACAACCCATCTCGCAATATGAACTCACGCAAGTGAAACTTGGCCGCATGGCTGTTCTTATTCAGGCATCACGTCAGTTCTGTTATTCAGTAGCCGGCCTTATGGGCAAGGGTGAAGGCGCAATGGAAGCCAGCATGGTGAAGGCATATGTATGCCGTGCAGCCGAATGGGTAACGCGCGAAGCTCTCCAGATTCACGGCGGTTACGGCTATGCAGAGGAATACAGCGTCAGCCGCTTGTATGTCGATGCTCGCGTGTTGTCAATCTTTGAAGGCGCAGACGAAACACTGTGCCTGAAGGTAATCGCAAAGAACCTTTGCGACACTAAGAAATAGTTACAACAGCTCGAGGAGCGAAGTAATCCTGCGACACGTCACAAGGTCTGCAGCATCGTTGTACGGGTCAACCAGAATCGGGATCAGTCCTGCTGCAGTTGCACCGCCGACGTCCATAACAACGCTGTCACCGACGTATGCAATTCGTGACCGATCGATATCCGTAAAGAACGGCAACGCGAAATCAAAAATGTGTGGGTCTGGTTTAGCAACTCCGACAACATGACTATCGACAATGCATCGAACACTTGCTAACGGGCCATCGCCCACTTGACAGATGCCACTTCGACCAAGGATTTCTTCTATCTGTCCACTTGCGTTACTCACAACACCAATTGGGACTCCTGCGGCATTGAGCCCACGAAGAGTTTCGGCGGAACCAGCAAGTGGCGCACGCCATAAGTGGGCGTGACGAGTTCGAGACAACACAAAGGTTGCTTCTTCTCGATTATGTTCTGGTACTCCCACCAACTGCACATACGCAGTGTTGTAGTGCGACCAATCATCTTCACCAGAGCCTTGTCGAGACTTAGCCGCCATCGCGCCGTAGTGGGCACGAACATATGCGTCTTGGTCAGAGGTGGCTCCGTAATAGGCCAGCGTGGGTGCCAATACAGCTGGGTCTGGAATGAGAAATACTCCCCCAGCATCAAAAAGAATTGCGTCGTA
>CAIZMV010000170.1 GCA_903934195.1 uncultured Acidimicrobiaceae bacterium
CTTCTCGTTCGCAAGAATGCACCAATGTGCCCCATTGGTGACGATGCGTGCCCTGTCTTTGTGAAGTAACCCTGTGAACCTTTCAGCGTTTTCAAAAGATTGCGCACGTAAGTTCAACGAAGTTCTTGTAGCACTGCAGAAACAAGCACCTTCAGCAAAGATGGTGGGGAAGTTCGCTGTCAATCAAGCCGTCAGGGAAGCGCGCAAAGTGGTTGATCGACCCTCATCGAAAGACCAAAGACATAGTGACTGATTTTTCAATCTTTGTTCGCGCTGCTGAGCAAGATGATGCAGTTGTGATTGCAAGACATCACACAATGTCAGAGCAAGAATCCACGCAATACCGTGGTTCAGCTTTGACACCTTCAACGCAACCCAAGCAAACTCTGTCGTTGGTAGCCGGCGTTGGCACAACGGTGATGGGCTCTTTAGTTGCCACCACTGCGAATGCAACTGAATGGTCTATTGATTCGGTGTTTGTCGAATCCGCCAGCAGAGACATTGGTATCGGTGACGCACTCCTTGTGGAGTGCCTTCGAGAATTACGTCAAAGGAATGCGACATGGCTTCAGTCAAGCGCACTGCCTGGAGATCGCGCAATGAAGAACTTGTTTGAACGGCATGGATTAGTCGCTCAAACAATCATTGTTGGCAAAAAGCTCTAACGACCCTTCCACTGAGGAGCACGCTTTTCAATAAAAGCTGTGAGTCCTTCTTTAGTGTCTTCAGATTTCAAGATGGGCGCAAACTCTTTGTTCGTCATCTCTATCAGTTCCTCATCAGTTGAATATGCAGAAGCAAGAATCACACGACGGCTGGCAGCAACTGCCATCGGTGCCGACAACGCAATCTTTTCTGCGAGAACCATGGCAGCCTCTACTTGTTTGCCTGGTTCAACCACTTGATTAACTAATCCGAGTGCATACGCACGCTCAACAGAGAGCGGATCGCCAGTAAGGATCACTTCCATTGCGACGGCTCGTCCAATGGCCCGTGGGAGACGAAACAACCCACCAGCACCGGCAATGAGGTTTCGCTTTACTTCTGCAAGACCAAATGATGATCGTGACGTTGCAATAACCATGTCAGAAGCCAGAACAATTTCACATCCACCGGCAGTAGCAAGTCCATCCACAGCAGCAATTATCGGCTTCACTCTGTCGCGGTACACATAACCAGCGAATCCACCACGCTTGGTGCCGAGCGTTTGCCCACCAGCACTAAGCGCCTTCAAGTCTGCTCCAGCACAGAACACCGGAGACTTATGGCCTTCAGTATTCGCGGTAAGCACACCGACCCACACAGTGTCGTCAGCCTCAAGGCGGTCAATGCACGCCTCCATATCGGCTGCCAACTCATCGTTTACGGCATTGCGAGCATCAGGACGATTGAGTGTGATTAGCGCAACGTTTCCGCGCACTTCATATGTGACCAAGTTTGACATGCCCCCACCGTAGTGAGAAGCAGTGATGATGGGAAAGTTGAGACTATTCAGCCTGCTCAGCAGGCGATTCAGCTTCAATCACGACAGGTGCTTCTACTACTGGTTCTACAACTGGTTCAGGCGCTGATGCAGCAGGCTCTGTTGATTCAGGAACTTTTGCAACAGCGTCTGCTACAGGCTTCTGCGAATCAGCGCCCTGGGGCTTAGGACCACGGCGAGGCTTATCTGCACCCGGCTTGCCGTCAGCTGACTTATTCAATTCTCCGGCACGTTTGTGCGGACCTTTATCGCCGCGAGGAACCTGCAAAGGGCGCGGTGGGCGTGCTTTCGGATCGACGGCAATACCAAACAACGCTGCAATCTGTGGCATGAGAGGTCCGAGACGAGTAACTGTTTTCGTGAGATCTTCTGAGATGACTGTAGGCACAGCCGCTGGAAGAACTTTGGCATGAACAGGGGAGAACGCGGCAGCTTCCAACAAAGCAATCCAGCGCTCTGAAGGTGCATCTGTCGTGAGGCCCGCCACCGTTGCAGCTACAACCTGTGCAGCTAATGGAGCAGGAAATGGAACTCCGGCTTTCGGGGGCTGAGAAGACAAACGCAAAGCACGTACAACACGACCGACTGATGTTGCAGCTGCAACATCGTCAAGCCAATTCTTTGTCTCAGTTTCTTGACGAATAACAAGACCCTGTTTCATCTTGGCAACAAGTGCACGAGTCTCTTCGTCAATGGCTACAAGTTGATCTGCAGTAACAACGATTGAACGTAGATCACGAAGGTCGATGTCATGAATGATGGACTCGGCAGAGATTGCCTTGTCGCGCCATTCGGCTACACGAAGACGTGGCAACAACTGTTCAGCAATTTGCAACAAGCCTTCAGCAGGGACTTTTTCTTTGCCGGCTGCAACTGCCAGACGATTCTGTTCTTCGATAGCTGCACGCACTGCTGGCACGCCTCCGTTAAGAACTGTCTCTGCAATTGTGCGATGAGCTTCAGGAAGTTCTGCAAGAACTGCATCAACGTTTACGCGCAACGGACGAATGCGTTTTGCTTTTGGACGCTGTGGAAGTTCTGGTGGTGCATCAAAGAATTGACGGCGAGGACGATCTGGACGACCATCTGCACCTTCTTTACGATCTCCACGTGAACGATCACCGTCTTTACGTTCCCCACGAGGTTTGTCGCCATCTTTACGCTCGCGACGAGGACCTTTACGATCATCACCACCGCGTGACCCCTTCTTTGCAAGCTGTTGAGTAACAGGCTCAAAGGCGCGAGTTGACGGAAGAATTTCAAGAAGCCCAGTACGAACGTTCTTAGCTTTTGGAGGAGTAATCGACAACACGCGACTGCCGTCAAGATCTGTCTCTACATCGGCACGCATGATGTCGTTTACGTTTGCTCCGGCCGGGACGACTGAGTCGACAACTTCACCACGAGGCTCACGTGCGCCGGCAGCGCGCCATGTCCAAGTGCCATCTGGGCGTTTGCTGGTGAGTTCGATCTCGATACGACGTGACATAGGCATCTACGGTATCTCGGAAAATGCCACGACCATCAGGGGACACAGATCTAGTTGCTACCGTGGCGCATGCCTATCTACGCACTTGGTGATCAAATACCTTCAATTCACCCATCGGCCTATGTACACCCAGATGCTGTCATCATCGGTTCTGTCACTATCGGAGCTCAAAGTTCCATATGGGCCTGTGCAGTCTTGCGCGGCGATGACGGAGCAATAGTCATTGGTGAGCGAACCAGTATCCAAGACGGAACTGTTGTGCACACGACTCCAATGGACCATACGACTGTGGGAAATGACTGTGTTGTTGGCCACCTCGTTCACCTAGAGGGGTGCATCGTCAAAGACGGAGCTCAGGTTTCGTCAGGAGCAATCGTCCTTCACAGAGCGGTTGTTGGATCCGGCGCAATAGTTGCGGCTAACTCTGTTGTCTTGAACGACACGGTTGTGCCAGAAGGTGCCCTTGCGGTCGGCGCTCCAGCCACCATTAAAGAGGGGCGCGCGCGTAAAGCCGATATTGATTTGGCCGTCCTTGCGTATTTGCATAAGGGCGAGCGATTCAAAGAACAGTTACGCCGCATTGACTGAAACACCCGATATCCCATCGTGGTCGATGCTTGATTTTCTCGTCTCATCATCTGAATCTGAATTGCTTTCCGACTTACTGTGGAGCCTCGGGGTCGTCGCTGTAGAAGAACGAGAAGCAACGGGGGACTTCATCACCTTGCGCACAAGTCTGGGCGATGATCATTCATTGACTCGCGAACGTGTACTGGCAGAGTTTCCACACGTCATCGTTTCAACTGCGCTAGTTGAGAGAAGCGTTGCCGATACGTGGAGAGCACATGCGGTACCAACTTGGGTGAATGAAGATGTAGTCCTGTGTCCAGCCTGGGTTCAAGCACCCAGAGCGGAACACATCATTCGTATCGAGCCAGCAGACACATTTGGGTTAGGAAACCACACGACCACGGTTCTGGCATTACGACTAGGTCTTCAACATTGTGCGCCACACACCCGAGTATTCGATTTTGGTTGCGGCTCAGGTGTTCTAGCCATAGCAGCAACAAAGATTCTTCAGTGTGAGAGCTATGTATTTGATATTGCACACAATGCACAAGAAGTAGTGCGCATTAATGACGACTTGAATGGCGTACGCACGACATGGCGAAGTGATGTTTCGGAATTGAATGCTGGTCTAGTTTTTGCAAACATTCTCGCCCCGGTACTTATTGCTGAATCGGAAACGATCAAGGGCTCAATTTTTAGTTCAGGCCTAATTGTTCTGAGCGGCATGCGCGAAGAACAAGTTGAAAGCGTGTTGCTTTCGTATAAGGATTGCGAAGAGATTGCTAGAGAAATCAGCGATGGGTGGGCAGCAGTAATACTGCGAAAGCTTTAACTGCTCAGGAGATGTTGCGAGAACGCACGCCGATGGGTGCAATAAGTCTGAAACCTGCTGCATGACGTTCTTCTTCAGATTCGCCGCCCCAGAATCCGTATTCGCGATTGCTGCGAGCAAATTCACGACACGTTGTCATGACTGCGCATGATTGACACACTTCGCGAGCTTGTGCTTCACGACGTTCGCGTGCTTGAGGACGTTCTGCTGCAGGAGGGAAGAAGATGACTGAAAGGCCTCTGCATTCCGCGTCCTCAGACCACGCCGTGTCGTTCCATTCCCGAAAAGAAAACAGTTCCCCTATTGACATTGTTGCCCCCAACTTCGCCGCGTGTGACACCACCATAGCCGAATTAACCCATTAGTCAATTCTGCATCGATAGGCGAACCTATTGTTCAGAAAAGGCGGCCAGAACCCCAGCAGCAAAGGCATCCACGTCCTCGGGGGAGGTGTCCCACGAGGTCATCCAGCGCACCTGAGAGCGAGACAGATCCCAGTCCCAAAAGAAGTTCCAAGCCTGGAGGCGTTCTTTTACGGCGATCGGGAGGATGGGGTAGAGGCTGTTCACGGCTGGGGATGAAATTTGCAGTGACTCAATATGTGCAAGTGCGTTGTACAAGCGCAGAGCCATCTTGTTCGCGTGACTCGCTGTCTCAATCCACAAGTTGTCTGTCAGTGCTTCGACGAATTGAGCAGATGTGTAGCGCATCTTCGACGGTAGTTGTGTGCTCTGCTTGCGAATGAAGCCCGATCTATCGGAAGCAACGCCGCGACGCAACAACACGGCTTCTGCGCCAAACATTCCGTTCTTTGTTCCACCGAAAGAGACCGCATCAACACCAGCGCCAAAAGTTAGGGCTCGGAACGTCGCTACATCGCCACCGAGCGAGGCTGTTGCATTTGCAATTCGAGCACCATCAAGATGAACTCTCATGCCGTAGGAGTGAGCCGTCTCGCATATGGCCCGAATCTCTTCCACGGAATAGAGGGTTCCTAGTTCAGTCGCCTGCGTAATAGAAACAACGCCAGGCTGAACGTGATGAACGTTTCCAAGTGCGGAAGCTGCAGTAACAATATGCGCAGGCGTAACTTTTGCGTCAGGGGAATTCACATCTTGCAACTTGATTCCCAAGATGTGCTCGGGAGCACCGGTTTCGTCAACATGAATATGCGCCCATTCGCTGCACAACACTGATTCGGCTGAACGCAGCAAACTTCCTAACGCAACAATGTTTGAACCAGTGCCATTGAATGTGAACAACACATCGACATCGGTGTCGCACATTTCTTGGAACAGTTTCGTTGCCTGCTTGGTGATCTCATCGCCGCCGTAGGCCATCACGTGACCAGTGTTAGCTCTTTCTACGGCAGAGAGATACCGAGGGTGAGCGCCACTGAAATTGTCGCTGGCGAAAAATCGTGCAGGTGCGGGAGGAAATGACACAAGATGCAGACTACCTGTCGTACAATTTCGTCATGACGATATCCACAGGGACAACAGGGCGGCAGGGAATGGATAAGCGATGCAGGTGGTGTCGACACGTATTGGCATCTACGACCGGTCCAGGTCGACCCAAGGAATTCTGTAGTCAACGTTGTCGGCAATGGGATTGGGTGTCACGTCAGCGCGCCTCGGAACTTGCATTGTCAGAAAACGAACTTGTGATGACTAGAGACGAACTGGATGCACTGAAGGACCAAATGTATGTATTGCATTGCGCACTAAACGACGTACAAACAGATCTGGCATCACCACGCCAAACGAAGGAAACCTTGCTGGAGATGCTTGGATGGCTGATTCAAGCCGCCGAGCCGATTGCCGCCGCTTCGCTAACCCCAGCAATACGCTCATAATCTCCGTTATGTAATTATTAACGACAAAGAAAAGGCAACGCCCAGAATCCCAAGCCCCCGTTGGTATTCAGTCATTACGCCTAATGTTCTCGTATGCCTATTGCACAACTCGGTCCAGGACAAACAGCGCAAGCAATTCTTGATCATCTGGAATCAATCCGCGCCAATGATGTGCGCTGGCGAGACGGCCGGTGTTTCACTCTTGCCTACAGCGCTGGCCCTGATGTTCTGGCTCTCGCCGAAGAGTCATACAGACGCTTCTCTGGCGAGAACGCTCTCAACACCGGCGCTTTCCCGTCTCTGCGAGTCATGCAGCAAGAAGTCGTCGACATTGTGGCTGGCTGGACCCATGGCGATGACACCACAGCGGGCTTTATGACATCTGGTGGCACCGAGAGCCTCGTCCTCTCAGTTCGAGCCGCTCGTAAGCGCGCAGAGCGCGAAGGACGCAATCTGAAGCCAATGAACATGGTTCTCCCCTCGTCTGCACATGCTGCGTTCGAAAAGGGCGCTGATTACTTCGACGTTGAGAGTCGCCGCGTACCTGTGGGCGCTGACTGGAAGGCAGATGTCAATGCAATGCGCGATGCATGTGATGACGAGACAATTCTGATTGTCGGCTCTGCACCGCAATACCCCCAAGGCGTTATCGACCCAATTGCGGCCATCGCCGAGATTGCTGCAGAGCGAAATATCAATTGCCATGTTGATGCCTGCATGGGCGGCGTAACACTCACCTACCTGGAGCGAATCGGTGAACCGATTGCTCCGTGGGATTTTCGTTGCGACGGAGTGACTTCAATTTCAGTTGACCTTCACAAATACGGCTATACATCGAAGGGTTCAGGTGTATTACTTCACCGCAACAAGACATTGCGAAGTGATCAAAC
>CAIZMV010000171.1 GCA_903934195.1 uncultured Acidimicrobiaceae bacterium
AGGTTGCATTCGCAATGGCAGCTGGTTGCACCGTTGTGTTGAAGCCAAGCGAAGTTGCACCAATTGACGCATTCATGCTTGCTGAAATCATCCACGAAGCAAAACTTCCTGCAGGAGTATTCAACCTCGTCACCGGAACTGGCCCTGTTGTCGGTGAAGCAATTTCTGCCAGCCCAGACATTGACATGATCTCATTCACTGGTTCAACACGCGCCGGAAAACTTGTCATGCAAACCGGTTCAGAGACCGTTAAAAAGGTCGCACTTGAACTTGGCGGTAAGAGCGCGAACATCATTGGTGAAGGCCTCGACGAAGCAACTTTTGCAAAAGCAATCATGGGTGGCACTGGCCAGGCATTCCTGAACAGTGGTCAGACATGTTCACTCCTTAGCCGCATGCTTGTTCCACGCGCGCGTCTTGCTGAAGCCGAAGGTCTTGCAGCAGCCGTTGCTACTGGCATCAAAGTCGGAGACCCATTTGCTGAAGGCACCAACGTTGGTCCTCTTGCTTCTGCAGCACAGCGCGATCGTGTAATCGGTTACATCAATAAGGGAATCGAAGAAGGCGCAAAGCTCATTGCTGGCGGCCTTGGTGCACCTGAAGGATGCGAAAAGGGTTACTACGTGAAGCCAACAGTGTTCTCTGAAGTCAACAACAAGATGACAATCGCTCAAGAAGAAATCTTTGGCCCTGTCCTTGTACTCATTCCTTACGATGGCATCGATGACGCAGTGGAAATCGCAAATGATTCTCCATATGGCCTCGCTGGTGCAGTGTTCGCAGCTGACAAGGAAACCGGTATTGCAATTGCGCGCCGTATCCGCACTGGCCAAGTAACAGTAAACGGTGGAGCATTCAACCCGAACGCTCCATTCGGTGGTTACAAGCAATCAGGCGTTGGACGTGAGCTTGGTGAATACGGTTTCGAAGAATTCCTTGAGATCAAGAGCCTTCAGCTCTAAGACTTCTCGTTAGTTCATTTCTTGAATTAACTGCGACAACTCAGAATCACCTATTACCCCTACGCGGGTAGTGGCTGTTCCGTCTTTGGCTATAAAAACCCATGCAGGTTGATACGGCACTTTGTATTTGAAGTACACGTCCCCAGGTGTGTCATCAAGGTTGGCGAATGTCAGCCCATGTCGATCAATGAATGATTGGTACGACGACTGATCACCGGCCCACGCCACACCAACAATGGTGACTGACTCTGCAAATTTCTTTCGTGCCTCCTCGACCGAGGGGGCTTCGGAATTACACGTGCCTCAACCAGGCGCCCAAAACCACAACACCACGGGTTTTTGAGCAAGAGCGTTTGATAAGTCGAATGTTTCACCAGTGACTGTCTTTGCAACAAAATTGTCAATATTGGAATCCGGTGCCGGATCAACACCTTGTGAAGGAGCAGAAGTTGTTGCAACAACAGAACTAGTAGATGAAGACTCTGCCCCACAGGCCGACAAGGCAGCAACAACTATTAAAGCGGCTACAGAACTTCTCAACTTCATGCAATCAACCTAACGAAGACACAAGCCGTGCCATGCACATCACTTCGTCCAACACATCTGTGGGCGACTCATCTGCTGGCACTGTCAATACTGTTCGCAAGCGCTCGAGCGTCTTTGGAAGCTCGATGGTGGAAGCACTACAGACTTCTCCACCGCTCACCGACTCCACCAAGACTCCTTGGTCAATGCGGTATGTGATTCCTTGATGC
>CAIZMV010000172.1 GCA_903934195.1 uncultured Acidimicrobiaceae bacterium
GCAAACAGGGTTACGCAACTGCATCAGCTACTTCGTCAAGTGCTGACACTTCTGTCGGCGCACAAGTCAGTGCATCAAGGGGACGCCCAACTGGCGTCGGCACCTTCGGTAAAACTTCTGGTGTTGCAATCAAGTCGTACGGCGTCAGCGCTGCTGCCGCTGGTGATCCGTGCACAACGCCCAACGTTGGTACGTGTGGTCCTGACAGTAAAGAAATTGGACCACCAAACGGCACGCCACCTAATCCACCTACCCCTCCAACGCCTGGTCAACCAAACGCTGGACAACCAAACGCTGGACAGCCAAATGCAGGTCAACCAAATGCTGGACAGCCAAACGCTGGACAACCAAATGCGGGACAGCCAAACCCACAACAAGGTGCAGTTGTCAACAAGGATGAAACTCTTGGCGGCGACGCAGATGACGACGGAATTCCTAATGCATTCGACGTGAACGATGACGGCGACGCAGTCCTTGACTCAGCAGATGCCACTACACCTGCACCAAAGGCTGCAGCCGACGACGGCACTACAACCTGTGGTGCCGTTGATTTCAAAATCTTCACTAACTACAAAGCCACACAAGGTGGTTACGCCGGAACAATCAATGCTTACGCCCCTGGCGCATTCAAGGCAACCAAAGAAAACATCGCGTCAACCATCACAAAGTCAATGACCATGGTCTTCTCACCAATCACTCAGGTGTGCGGTTCAAACGTTGTCACTACTGAACTCAAGGGCAACGGCGTTCCGTACGCCCCTACTGATTACGTGACTCTCAGTGGCGGCGTTTGCAACACAGGCGATTACCAGTGGGCAATCGGCCAAGGTTTCATCTGTCCTGGAGCAGGCAATAAGACAGCCTTCGGTGGATACACATTCACAGGCGCAGATCTACCTACTGGTCAAGACACATTCACCATGCGCGTGACTACGGCTGATTCCAAGTCATACGAGTTCACAACAAGCGTCGGATTCGTGTTTGTTACACACCCAATGTTTGTCGAGTACAGCACCGATGGCACGAACTTTACAAAGGTTGATTACAACAACTCCACACCTGGTCCAGAAGGTGCTCGCATTACCGAGCCAACTATCAGTGTCGGACAAGCACAGACGTTGTATCTCAAAGTATTGCGTCCACAACGCTTGGCAATGGACGGTGAAGCTGGCGAGTTCTACGACCTCGGTGGCTTTAAGTACACGCCAGATATTCCAAATGCGGGTGGCGTTGGTAAGTGCGACACGATGACCGTGACGGACTCAGGTATGACTTCCGACGCAGAAGTTCTTGATACTGGAAAACCAACCACTCTGTTACTGACTTGGGCAATTGGTCAGAAGTGCTACACCGAAAGCACCAAGACTCCAAAACCAACTTGGACACCAGGAGCAAGCGATTTCGACGTACAGGTAGAACCATCTGGTCCAGGTGGAAACTCGGCACAAAAGATTCGCATCACATTGCTGCCATAAACAATTACAACTAAAAGGGCCCGAGTCGTAATGACTCGGGCCTTTTTTATTACACCATTACTGGTGCCAGTTTTACTTCTTAGTGATCTTTGCCTGCATCGCGGCAATTTTCTCTGCAAACCATGGCTGCTTAGTGCTCCATAACTGAGGCACGAGTTCACGCTCGACTGCCTCAGGGTGAGTCACTACGTCAGCCATGTCTTGAATGGTCTTCTTGACGCTCTCCAATAACGGACGTGGCACGCTTGCGGCACGCGCTGCCATCTTCTGGGCTTCAATCAACAATTGATCATCGTCTACGCATTTCCAAACAAGACCAATACGTTCTGCTTCGGCACCATCGAGAACTTCACCAAACACCACGGTTGCAAAAGCATTTTGTGGTCCGGCGATACGGCGCAACATCCATGTGTGTCCGCCACCTGGGTGAATACCAATTTGCAAAAAGCGCGTATCAAACTTTGCACGGCGCGCAGCAATTCGCACGTCACAGCCCAGTGCCAAGTTCATTCCTGCACCAACAGCTGCACCATTCACTGCTGCAATTGTTGGAAGAGGGCTACGAGCAATGCGCAAGAAGCCTTCATAGATCGTGCCAAGGCTCTGGCCGGAGGCCGTTGCAAGGTTGCCAAGGTTCGCGCCTGCACAGAACGCTGGTGCAGTTCCAGTGACAACAATGGCACCAATGGAAGGGTCGCCTTCTATGGTGTCCATCGCAGCGAGAATTTCAGCCACCATCGGTGCTGTCAAAGTGTTTCGCTCGTCAGGGTTGTTCAGGGTCAGGGTTGCGACGCCGTCAGTAACGGTCAGTAATACAAGGCTCATGGTTGCTAGTTTCGCACACCGGCCTAGGTATTTTCCCCTTCGGTCGCCTACGGTGAAGGCATGAGTACAGACGTTGTTTTATACGAGGTGAGCGAGCGCATCGCCACCATCACCATGAATAGGCCTGCAGCCCGCAACGCCCTCAGCAGTGAAGTGCTGAAGTTGCTTCCAGCTCTTATGAAGACAGCCGACAAAGACGACTCTGTTGATGTCATCATCCTCACGGGCACAGACCCAGCCTTTTGTGCAGGACTCGACCTTAAAGAGCTCGGAGACACTGGCGGCAACTTGCGCGGTACCGGTGCAGATGGTTCGAAGAATTCTTCAGGAGCCCGTGGCCCCTTTCCTCATGTGAAGAAGCCTCTCATTGGCGCAATCAACGGAGTAGCCATCACTGGTGGTTTCGAACTTGCGTTGAACTGCGACTTTCTCATTGCATCAGAGAATGCAAAATTTGGCGACACGCATTCACGAGTTGGCGTTATGCCTGGTTGGGGTCTCACCGTATTGTTGCCTCAAGCAATCGGAGTTCGTCGTGCTCGCGAAATGAGTTTCACAGGAAACTTCATGTTGGCCGAAGAAGCGCTGGCGTTCGGACTTGTTAATCACGTAGTTCCTCACGTTGACCTCATGCCATTCACGCGCTCTATTGCTCTTGACATCATCGGTAATGAACAAGACGGCGTTCGTCAGATTCGTTCCACCTATGCCGGTCACGCAGCTGAGAAGAAGAAGTGGGAACGCGAATCAGAAGATGGTCGCGCGTGGCGCAAAGCCCAGTTTGATCCGAAGAAGGTTGAAGAGCGTCGCGCCAAAATCATGGAACGCGGACGCAAGCAATAACTGCTATTCGGCGTCGCTGAACATTTCAGCAACAGCGCTTACTTCAATACCACCACGTGGACGTTGTGTTAGGTGCACGCGTACCGCATAGGGCTTGGCAGTTTCCATAACTTCAGCGGCAATTTCTGCAGCTAATGCTTCGGCGAATACTGCACGATCACGGAAACCCCACAAGTACAACTTGAGGCTTTTTGACTCGATACAGAATTCGTTTGGCTCGTATTCAATAACAACTGTTGCAATATCTGGCTGTTGTGTCACTGGGCAGATTGATGACAATTCGTCAGTTGTAAACGTGACTGAAGAAACATGCGCTGGCGCTGGGAACACTTCCACATGTGCAATGGCATGGTGAACTGTTTGACCGAGAACGGTGAGTGCTGAAGTATCGCTCATGCCGTAAAGGCTACGGGGGTTACTGCAAATCTGCTGGCAACAGTGAAGCCAATGACACCAACGGCCGAGGGCCCACATGTGAGATCACTTCCGCAGCTGCGATGGCGCCAATGCGAGCACAACTTGTGAGGTCTTTGCCCTGCGTTAAACCGCGCAAGAACCCGGCGGCAAACAAGTCTCCGGCTCCAGTGGTATCCACAACACTTGCGACAGGAGCTGCAGGGACACTGTGAATGTCATCGCGTGTCACCACAACTGAACCCTTTTCGCTACGTGTTACAGCTGCAATGTGGCAATCACGGCGCAACAGTTCTACTGCTTCGTCAAAGTCTGCTGTCTTGTACAGAGACTTCAATTCATCTTCATTGGCGAACAACACATCAATGTCATTGCGTACTAACGATTGAAAATCAGCACGATGACGATCAACACAGAACGAATCGGACAATGTCAGAGACA
>CAIZMV010000173.1 GCA_903934195.1 uncultured Acidimicrobiaceae bacterium
CACCACCGACCATATTTCTGCAGCCGGTAAGTGGCTGACGTACCGCGGTCACCTTGAGAACATCTCTGGGAACTTGTTCATCGGTGCTGTCAACGCATTTGGCGGCGCAGTGGGCGAAGGTCTTGATGTCATCGACGGCTCACGCCGAAGCTACCCAGACATCGCAAAGCACTACGGAGAATCCGGCGTGCAGTGGTGTGCAATTGGTGACCAGAACTACGGAGAAGGATCATCACGCGAACACGCTGCAATGGAACCTCGCTTCCGCGGCGGCGTTGTCATCTTTGCTCGTTCATTTGCTCGAATTCACGAGACCAACTTGAAGAAGCAAGGCTTAGTGCCACTTACATTCGCTGATCCGAAGACATATGACCTGATTGAAGAAACTGATCGCATCAACGTGCATAACTTGCCGCCAGTGCCAGATCAGCCAGTGAAGTGCTCAATTACAAAAGCCGACGGCACAACAGTTGAGTTCGAAGCAAAGCACACATTTAGCCCAGAGCAAGTGGAGTGGTTCAAGGCTGGTTCAGCATTAAACATTGTTCGCGCAAAGGTTGCAGCTCAGAAATAGTTAGTCGGTTCCCGGACGTCGTTCATCTTCGGCGTTCGGGTCACCTGCATAATTCGACGGGTACGAACGACGTAGTTCATCTTCTGTCGGCTCGTAATATTCGCGCCCTTCTGGCGGAAGCAATGCACTAATTGCAGACATGATTGCAGCTGTATCTGCATCAGGATCTGTGTACCCCAAATGAACTGGCGTACCGACCACGATGATTACCTCTGGCGGCGACGTGACATTTGTAATGTTCGGAAGTTTCGCGTTGCGGGGCCACACTTTTTCGGTTCCCCAAATACCTATCGGGATCACTGGCGCACGAGTTGCGGCTGCAAGTTTGGCTGCGCCCCATCTGCCCTTCAGAATCGGATCAAAGAATGCGCGACCGCGAGGAATGGTGCCTTGTGGCATCAACGCAACTAGGTCGCCAGCGTTGATTAGTTCAGTAGCTGCAAGTAGTGGTTCGTCACTACCCGTGCCGCGTTCTACACGGATGCCACCAAGCGCAGATGCGATTGGTCCGATGACCGGTGCATCGAACACTTCTTTCTTACCCAAGAAACGAACAGCGCGGCCAGTCTTTGCAACTGCAAGAGACACGGCAGCAATATCGAAATAACTGCGATGGTTTCCGCACAAAATCGCTGCACTGTCTTTCGGGATGTTTTCCGTACCTGTAATGGTGAATCGTGCATACGGAAACACTTCAGGTCGCGCGAATTTCATCAGTAACTGTTGTGCTTCTAAGCCAATAACCGGAACTTTTGCCACACCATGCGGAACATCAAGATGCATTACTGGCCAGCGACGTGCAGCAGCCATGAGGCGAAGTCGCCAATCAGGGTTCACACAGTGCGGAAACCCCACAGCAGCCAACAATGGTTCGTCAAACACACTGTCGCTATATGCGTACGAACCTGACAGATCAACATCATTTTCTTGTGACCACGCACGAACAGCATCACGCTTGCCACGCGACCACACATACGTGCCATCAAGTTCTCCGGTGTACACACCTTCGCTGTCGACGCCATAGGTGGTTGCAATAACTGCGTCAAAGCCCATGAGCTCTGCGAATGGTTCAATGAGATCACGTGGCGTAGTAGTTGCAAGTACAACACTTCGGCCTTCTGCACGATGTGAGTCAATTACTTTTTGCGCATACGGTTGCACCATTGCCACTAAGTCAGGTGCAGCAATTCGTGCAGCCTCACGCACTTCTTCACGGCGGTGACCGCGCATTGCAATGACTGCTTGACGACCCAAAACCATCGACGGCAAGTTCTCGCCAAACGTTTCAAAAATTGAATACATCAACGACTCACCAGGAATTGTGCGAGTCACGATTCCTGTTTCACGAAGAACCCTGCTGACAACATGCGCGGACGCACCAGACAAAATTGTCCTGTCGAGATCAAAGAAAGCTGCATGTGCCACGAGCGAAGGTTATGCCAGCAAATGACGACTCTGTTCCAACATGACCCCAGAAATGGGAAAGACCCCGCAAAAGCGGGGCCTCTCAACCGAAACCCAATGATCGGGGGGGATCATCTTGGTGGGTTCTTTCGGCCGGACGATGGGGGGCATGTCCGGCGCGATCTGTTAGTGAAATTATGCACGAGTTCGCGCCATCATTCAAGTTGAACGGGGTGATAGTTGCTATCGTTTTTAAAGATAGGTTCTCGGTGAGCCAGAAACGAGGTCTCCCCCATGGAAATCAAGCAGTTACAGAGTTTGGTGGCTATCGCCGACCACGGCACATTTTCAGCCGCTGCAAAGGCCCTCGACACCGTCCAGTCCAATGTGTCAGCCCACATCGGACGCCTTGAGAAGGAACTGGGCACCTCGCTCATTGATCGCTCAACAGGAGTACTGACAGACGAGGGCGACATCGTGGCGGTTCGGGCCCGGCGCATCTTGCATGAAATGGAAGACATTGATGCCGACATTCATTCACTCGGTTCCTCTACTACTGGCGAATGTCGTATCGGAAGTATCGGTACCACTGCGCGATGGCTAATGCCGTCTCTCTTGGCATCATTGCAACGTCATCATCCTGGCGTGCACACAACTGTTGTCGAAGGGGTAACGAGTTCACTGATATTGCGACTAACAAGTGGAGAGATTGATGCTGCAATTGTGCATCTACCCATTACTGATCCGAGTCTTGATGTAAAAGAAATGTTTGTTGAAGAACTGTTTCTCATTGCTCCGAAATCACATGAACTAGCAACGCATAAAACCATCAGCCTGGAAGAGTTGTCATTGCATCCGATACTTCTTGCACCTCGCGGCACAGCACAACGCCGCATCATTGATCGAGCCGCTGCGAACCTTGGAGTAGCCCTGCAATCTCAAGCAGAAATTGATGGTGTTCGCTTAATGGCGTCGCTGGTTTTTGAAGGTTTTGGAGCCGCAATTGTTCCGGCAAGTGCCGTACCTGGATGGCTTGAAGGAAACTTTGTGCGCATTCCTGTTCCTGAACTTCCCCAGCGCGTTGTCGGCTGGGTGCAGCGCCCTCGTCCGCGACCAAACCGAGCAACCCTCGCCGTTCGCGACAGAGCATTTGACATGGTGAACCGACACGGCCCGAAACAGCCAGGAATCTCGATTGAAATCGGTGCAAAACCCACCAAGGGAAGCCTCGGCCCGCTCACTGTCTAGTCTGTATGCAGTGAGTACGAGCCAGCCCAACACACAGAACGTGGTGGTGGAACTACAACACAAAGTTCCCGGAGCCGCGCAAGCCAATGTCGTGGCGTTGTCTACAGGCAGACACGTTGTGTGGCTCACCGTCGACGGCTCTCTTCATCGTGGCGCACTCAGTGCTGCAGCCTCGTATGTCATTGCTACCGCTGCCGATACTGCCCGCACAAAAGGCATTCCTCTTGTTGTGCAGATGGAATCATCTGGCGCAGACATTCTTGAAGGCATTGCTGCGCTTCATGGTTGGGGCACTGCCGCAAAAGCACTTGCTGATTGTTCAGGCGTTGTTCCCACCATCAGCATTGTCACGGGGCCTGCAGTTTCTGGCCCTGCGTTACTTCTTGGATTATCCGACTTTGTTGTTATGACTGAAGATGCATACGCGTTTGTCAGCGGCCCCACAATGGTTGTTGAGTTCACGGGTATCGATGTCAGCACAGAC
>CAIZMV010000174.1 GCA_903934195.1 uncultured Acidimicrobiaceae bacterium
CACGCTTCTGGCACAAGGTGTTGCATGACCTCGGACATGTTTCAAGCGAGGAACCATTCCATCGTTTGTTCAACCAGGGCTATATCCAGGCATACGCATACCGCGATGCACGTGGCCAAACTGTTCCAGCAGCAGAAGTGACTGAAACTGACGGCGTGTATTCATGGGAAGGCGAAACCGTCGCTCGTGAATACGGAAAAATGGGCAAGAGCCTGAAGAACATCGTTACCCCAGACGAAATGTACGAAGAGTTCGGCGCAGACACTTTCCGCCTGTACGAAATGGCCATGGGGCCACTTGATGCGAGTCGCCCATGGAACACACGTGATGTGGTGGGCATGCAGCGCTTCTTGCAGCGTTTGTGGCGCAATGTGATCGATGAAGACACTGGCGACACCGTTGTTACAGAAGATGAAGCACCAGAGGAACTCATGCGTCACTTGCACCGCACCATTGCGGGCGTTGATGCAGACCTGCAGCACCTGCGCTTCAACACTGCCATTGCCAAACTGATCGAATTCAATAACGCACTGACTGGGCTAGTCAATACAACCCACGTTGCGCCACGCGAATTGGTCGAGCCTCTTGTGCAAATGCTGTCGCCCCTATGCCCACATCTTGCTGATGAACTGTGGTTCCGTCTTGGCCATGACACCACAGTCACATATGTTCCCTTCCCAGTAGCAGACCCTGCACTGCTGGTAGAAGACAGCATTGAAGTACCGGTACAAGTGAACGGAAAAGTTCGAGCACGCATTCAAATGTCACCCACCGCTACGGAAGATGAACATTTGGCAGCGGCGATGTCACTTGAAGCAATCGTGATAGCCCTCGACGGACGCACACCACTGAAAACAATTGTGGTTCCGGGCCGAACTGTCAACATTGTTGTCAAGTAATCGGCAAGAATAGATACATGGCTATTAGCGAAGTTGAGATGGCCGTGCCTGCCAAGAAAACCATTGCGTTGGTGGCACACGACAATATGAAAGACGAGCTTCTCGAGTGGGTGTCATCCCACAAGGACGAACTCGCCCATCACACACTCATCGGAACCGGCACCACAGGTCGCCTTGTTAACGAACAGACGGGTCTCGCAGTGGAACGGCTTCGCAGCGGCCCACTTGGTGGTGACCAACAAATCGGTGCTCGGATTTCTGAAGGCGAAGTGGATGTTCTGTTGTTCTTCTGGGACCCACTAGAGCCTCAGCCGCACGACCCGGATATCAAAGCCCTCTTACGCATCGCAGTTGTCTGGAATATTCCGGTTGCGTGCAACAGAGCTTCTGCTGATTTCATCATGTCGTCTCCACACATGAACATCGCTTATGTGCGACGAGTTCCTTCACACGATCGTTAAGTTGTGAAAGCTCTCTTCCAAATCTGGTGCATCACCTTTGGTCTTGCGTTCATCTGGCCACAGGTATGGCGCGCAGTTCGCCACGACACGTCTCATGGCATCTCCCCCTTTGGCCTCATGCACAGTCTCGTAGGTTCAGCATTGTGGCTGACCTACGGCCTCTTGGAAGGCGACGTAGCAATTTGGTTCTCCAATGTTTCCTTCATTGTTGCCCAATCAATCATCATTTCCGTTGTGTATCGCCACGGCAAGATTCCTCGTGCCGTTCTGATTCAAGTCGGAGCTGCCCTCGCTGCCCTTGCGCTGTTACTTACACAAGTGTCGGCTACGCCGGTTGGATTTGTAGCCATTGCGATTAGCGGAAGTTCAATCGTTCCACAGTTGATTCATGTAATCCGAACAGAGAACCTTCACGGCATCTCGATATCGAGCTACTTGCTCACCATTGTCAACTGCTCGTCGTGGTTGTTGTACGGCTTCTATGTCAAAGACCCAATGGTGTCAGCGCAGAACTTCTTTGCCATTCCAATTTTTGTGTACATCACCGTTAAAGCAGCGCGTTGGCGAACTGCTAACCCTGATTACGTAGCGACAACCGCTTAACGCAAATACTTAGCTGTAGCTGTAATCGCTGCAACATCCGGAGCACCACGCTGGAACATGATTAGGCGCGTTACGCCGTCAGCCGCCAACTCTTTATGAAATGGATGATCTGCATCTGCGTACTCAGGCTCAAACCACGACCACACTGACACATCAAAATCAGGTCGGTTACCGCTCGCTTCGCGTGCAGCAGCGAAGAACGCGGCCCGTTCCGGGTGATTAAAGCGTGTGTTAACACCATCGGCCATCTGTCCTGAACGAACTGCCAATGCCATGCTGTTGACGCCCACGATGATCGGCGGCTGTTTTGCAGGGCGAGGAAAACCCACAAACCGCTCATCACGATCCTTGGCCCATATCGACCGCATGGTGTCCACTACTTCAACCAGTCGATTATGACGATCCGCCATCTTTGGCAACAAAGAAATACCTAAGGCATCTTGCTCTGCACTGAAGTTGGTATTCGGTGCGGCTCCAGCACCGATACCGAGTATCAAACGATTACCCGAGATCTCTTGAATAGACGAAACAATGTTTGCCAATAACCCTGGTTCACGATTCATCACGTTTGTTACCAGCGTGCCAAGACCAATGGTTGTAGTAGTCGCGGCCCACGCCGTGAGACTGGTGAAGCACTCCATCATGGAATCAGAACCGAATGCAGCCCCAGAGAAATGGTCAAGGTTCCATAACGTTCCGAACCCCGCTTCTTCGGCCGCGATACCAGCATCACGCAATATTGGCCATGGTGCAGAACCCTGATTCAACTGCAGGTCGATAATCATGAAGTCGCGCCCGAAGCGCCCATTGATTCACGTAACGACCACTCTGAATCATGGTTTGACTTCCATGACGATTGAAATGGCTGCAGATACTTATTTCCGTATTGGTCATTCTCGATTTGGTGTTGCCACCTCTGACCCAACAACGCAACCGATTCTGGTTTTTGTCCAGGAATTCTTGTCTTTGATTCAAAATGAAAACTCTCGGCATGTGGCGTGAAAATAGTGCGGTAGCCCAGCATGTCGAGCTTGAGGCAGTAGTCAATGTCGTTGTAATCAGCAGGGAAAAGCACACTCAGCCCCCCAGCTAATTCAAATACCTTGCGCGGCGTTATTGAAAACGCGGCTATTGCACTTGAAACTTCACGCGCAACATTCAAAATGCCAAAGGCTGCATTCGGTCGAAGTTCAGCGCCTCGATACAGATCAAATGGAATCGGGTTCAGTAAATGGCCTGCACTCTGCACCGTTCCGTCTTCGTACTTCAGTAACGGTGCAACCAAGCCAACTGATGAATCTTCGAAATAGGACAACAATGTCTCAATGATTTCTGGCGTAATGATTTCTGTGTCGTCATTCACGAACAAGAGATAGTCAGCTTTAGTTTGAACAGCTGCAAGATTGATCTTTTCGGCAAAGTTGAACGGTTTGTCATACGTGATAAACGAAACGTTGCCCCCTGCCGACTTAGTGATCTCCTCAATCGCAGATGCAGGCGTGTCAGCGTCGACAACAACAACTAGTTCGATTTCACCAAATGTCGACCGTTCACGGAGTTTTTGAATTGAATGGGCCGCCAATACAACTTGTTGACCAAAAACATCGGCGGAGGTTCCACGTGTCGGCATAATCGCACATACTGAAGACTTACGCCCGCGATTACGAATCACTTTGACCGCAGCCCCATCAGCACACAGTAAAACTTGCGCATCAATTCCAGTGCGGCGACAATGCGATGCGACAGCCTCGACATCTACTGCTGGGTTGCGGCTCACTATTGGTGATCCGTACAAAAGCGCCGAGATATGTTTTGGTGCAGTTGCTACTTCGCCAAGACGCAAGGCGCGATCATGGGAACTAAGAGTGGAAAGGAATTTCTTGCCTCCTGCTCGTTTCACCAGTTTCTTTGATGCAATTACTACATCGCCTACATAACAATGCCCACGAAGACGCTCTGGCGACCAACCCGGCCGAAGTTGATGCGTGAACTGCGAAGGATCCGTCGGGTCAAAATGGAATGAATCGGCATATGCGAAGTCGGCCTCACCAACTTGTTCCAAAATTTCCGACAGTGATGTCGAGATAACACAATGTCTAGGAACGAAAAGGAATAAACCGCGGTGTTTGATCACAGCGATTGCCAATTTCTCACTGTGGGAACCCTCATGCGGGTTCATGTAAACGAACGATGGGAAAAAATCTTCAAACGGAGCCGTGAACGGAAACTCATACGGCTTCACCACCTCAGGTAGGCCAGTCCGGTATTGATCTGCTGCAGTTTCAGCTTTCAGACCGAGTTCGGCATCACGCAGACGGAGAACTTCAAGGCGTTTCGCCACTGCTTGATTGTCAATTGCCATCTTCTGC
>CAIZMV010000175.1 GCA_903934195.1 uncultured Acidimicrobiaceae bacterium
CAATTAGATAACACCACTTCAAACCAGGCACTTCCCGATGCACTTGCATCACCTATTGAAAAGCCTGGGTTTATTGCTGCCGCCGAGCGAGCATTCACTGGTGCACCAGTTGCGGACAACGTTTCAGGCCAGAAGCAAGGTAGTTCGATAGCGCCAGTGCTTCGCCCAACTGCAAAGGTCCCTGGGTAATAATGGAAAGAGGCCCGGTTCTACAACGAACTGGGCCTCTTTCTGTTTAGGAACGCAACGCGCGTTCAATGAGTTTTTAGTCGGCGGACTTGAGTCCTTGTTGTCCAGCGATGAGAGCTAGAACAGTCAAAACAACACCAGGAAGCCAGTACGCCACTCCGATTGTGTAGGTCTGATCATTTGAAGCTGCCATGAACGAGAAACCACCGAGGAAAACGATTGTTCCTAAGGCATACATCAGTGTGAGTTTCGCCTGAGCTTTTCCTGATGTGTACATCGCGATTCCTATCGCAAGTATTCCTATTGCAATGAATGCCCATCCGTAACCCTGTTCGTAGAACTTGTCATGAGCCAGGACATTCGCTTTTCCCCAACTTGATTCCGCAGTTGCTTGACCAGTCATGAGGCTGCCGATTCCCATCAGTACCTGGACCACGGCAATGACCCACATCACGTTTTTTGTATTTAGTTTGTTCATATTGTTCCCCTTACGAGATCGGGGACAATTAAGTAACAGTCCCCAATGGTGACCGTAGTCACGGTAGGGAATTGAATGGTGGATGTGTTGAGCGTTGTTAGGTGAACCTATGACCGTTATTTGGTCATTTTTTCTAGCGCTTCGCCCATTTGGCGATGCACGGCGTTGATGGCTTGAAGTGGGCGCATCATCACTCGGAACTCGATGATTTTGCCTTCGTCATTGCACGTAATGATGTCGACGCCGTTGCAATACTTGCCTTCGACTGTTGTTTCAAATTCGAGTACTGCGGTGTTTCCGTCGAGCACCTCTTTCGTGTAGCGAAATTTGGTTGAGTCGTCTTTCGGCTTGTCTGATGCGGCCTTCTCGCCGGGCAGGGTTTGGCCAGCAGCCATGAGGTACATCTTGGTGATCTCTTTGCCGACTTGTGGGGTGAAGACAATGGGGGAGAGAAAAACGCAGTTGTCGTCGAGCAAGATGTCGAGGCCATTCTTCAGCTCTCCGCGCATGTGTGCGTGCCATTGTTCGATAACTGCGTGAATCATGATTGTTCCTTTGTGTAGATGATTCAAGCGTAGTGAATGGGGGTGAAGCACCTGTCGTTTACAGTGATTGAGGTGAAGAAGGCTTGGTCGTTTACCTCAGAGAGCACATTGCTTTCACAGGTCACGTTCTGCGTGGTCGACCTTGAGACCACGGGTAGCTCTAGTGCTGCTGGGGGTATCACTGAAATTGGTGCCGTGAAGTACCGAGGGGGCGAGGAGGTATCGCGCTTCAGCACCCTCATTAACCCTGGTCAACCGATTCCGGCAAACATTGTCATGCTGACAGGAATCTCATCGTCCATGGTTGCTGATGCTCCGCGCATTGAAGACGTGCTGGAGGTATTTCTTGATTTCGTGCAGGGCACCGTGTTGGTAGCCCACAATGCGCGATTCGATGTTGGCTTTTTGAACGCAGCTCTTGACCGACACGGATATGACCCGTTGTCGAACGCCGTAGTAGACACGGTCACGTTGGCGCGCCGACTGGTGCGTAGTGAAGTGCCGAATTGCAAGCTGTCAACACTGGCCGCTCATTTCAACTTCCCGCATCAA
>CAIZMV010000176.1 GCA_903934195.1 uncultured Acidimicrobiaceae bacterium
TCAGGTCATAGACTCAGAAGCCGTGTCGAATACAGCAACTCTCTCAGCCGAAGCCGGTCGTGTAACCGGAAGCCCAGCATCGCGTCGTCTGCGCGCCGCCGATCGCATTCCTGGCATCCTCTATGGCCATGGCATGACACCAGTCATTTTGTCTGTTGCTCGTCGTGACCTTCGTGTTGCACTGTCAGGTCCTGCTGGCCAGAACACAATCTTGACTCTCTCTGTTGACGGTTCTTCATACAACGCAGTCGTAAAAGAGATGCAGCGTCACCCAGTTCGCCGCAACGTCAGCCACGTCGACTTCGTACAGATCAACCTGTCAGAAGAAATCGTCATGCACGTTCCAGTTCACCTCACAGGTGTTGCAAAGCAAGTAGTTGCTGCTGGCGGACTCGTCGACGCAGCTGTTGACTCAATTGAAGTTCGTACCACTCCTGCAAATGTCCCGAACGAAATCGTTATCGACATCACAGACCTCACACCTGAATCAGTTATTCACTTGGCTGACCTCAAGTTGCCTGCAGGCGTTGTCGCAGTTGGCGATCCAGAAATGCTCATTGCAACAGTTCTGATGTCACGCGGTTCCACTGCAGCTGCAGGCGAAGCAGCCGCTGGTGACGCAGCATCTGGCGAAGCAGCAGCCGAAACCAGCAACTAAGCCGCGACTCTCGGGTCGTTTCTTACTTTCACATCATGTTGCGCCGATCGGCTCCCCGACAAGGCGACATGGAACGCACACTTATTGTCGGTCTTGGCAATCCGGGCAAGAAATATGCACGTACTCGCCACAATGTTGGCACCGATGCAATTGAAGTTCTTGCAAAGCGTCTCGGAGTCTCACTCAAAGTAGGTCGCGACCGCGCCCAGATTGCAGAAACGCGCATTAATGGCACAGCGGTAGTTCTCGCGATTCCCACTACATACATGAATGATTCCGGCGAGGCTGTTGGCCCACTGGCTCGTCGTTACAAAATTGAAGACCCAGCAAACATCATTGTTGTTCACGATGAACTTGATCTTGAGCCAGGAATCCTTCGGCTCAAAGTTGGTGGCGGACTAGCCGGACACAACGGGCTGAAATCAATCTCTGCACATCTGCACACTGATGATTATGTTCGGGTGCGCATCGGAGTCGGTAAACCTTCGTCGAAAGATGTCGGGGCAGACCACGTGTTGTCTTCTATCCCCGCAGCTGAACGTCGCATTCTTGATGTTGCGGTTGAAGTCGCTGTTGATGCAATTGAAAGCATTGTTTCTGGCGGAATTGCAGCTGCAATGCAGGACTTCAACGGACGGTGAGCACTTCTTCTGTCTCCCCGCATCCACTTGGCACGCTCGCCACTCAGGTAGCTAACGAACCAGGCATCGATGCAATTGCAGGCCAGCGCGATGCAGTACTTGCAGTTCCAGAAGTTGCACGCGCAACAGTTCTTGCTGCACTCATCAACAACACAACGCGTCGCCCCATTGTCATTGCAACCCCCACCGGAACCATGGCGCAATCAATTGCAGAAGATCTCGCGGCATTCCTCGGTTCAGACGCAATTGAGTTTTTCCCATCGTGGGAAACACTCCCCTTTGAACGCGTCAGCCCTGCGGTTCTCACCATGGGTTCACGTATGCGCACCATGTGGCGAATGCGCCAAGGAAAGAACGCCCCTGCCGTCATCGTGGCAGGCACCCGCGCCTTATTGCAGAAACTTGCACCCGGATCAATAACCCTTGAGCCAATTCAGATTTCTGTTGGCAGCACTCTGAATATCGACGCCTTGTGCGAGCAACTCGTGCAGTGCGGATACCGCAGAGAAACAATTGTGGAGCATCGCGGTGAGTTTGCTCGTCGTGGCGCCATTGTTGACATTTTTCCCAGCACAGATGACGAACCAATCCGTGTCGACATGTGGGGAGACGATGTTGATCGACTCACACACTTCACTGTGTCTGACCAGCGCAGCACAGATGAAATCACTTCAGTAAGTATTTTTCCTGCGCGTGAATTGTTGTATGTCGACGGCGTACAAGATCGAGCTCGTGAACTGATTGCTACAGAACCGTGGGGTCGCGAGCAATGGGAACGCTTGTCCGAAGGACAAATCTTTGACGGCATGGAAAGTTGGCTTCCGTGGCTAACAGAGTCTGACGATTTACTAACAGATCATCTTGGTGATGATGCATTGGTCATCATGGTGGAACCGCGACGAATGGGCGAACGTGCTCGTGACCTTCTTGCAGAAGAAGATGACCTTGCAAAAGCATTGGCAACCTCTTGGGCACGTGATGAAAACGTGTCCTTCCCGCGACTGCATGTTGAAGCCGAGCGCATATTTTCAACAAGTAACCGCACCCCAACAATTTCGCTGATTCCCACAGCAGAATCAGTAGATGGTCCAGCAGTACCTGCATCTGGCTGGGGACCAATCGTTCATGACCCTGCATCATTTGTTCGCCGCATTAACGAGATGCTCAGTGAAAAGTGGAGCATTGTCGTAACAGCAGAAACTCCTGAATCGATTCCACGACTCGTCGACATGATGCGTGGTCACGGAATTGATTTCACTGCAACTAACGACGCGAAGAAAATCGCTACTCCGGGTGCTTGGGTCACATTTGCTCCACAATCACGCGGCGCGGCTCTTCCCAATTCTCGTGTGGCAATCATTTGCGAAGCTGATCTCAGTGGGCGTCGTCGTACACGTTCATCGCGCCACACCAAAGCACGATCATCTGGCACCGTGTTTGAAGACTTGCAGCCGGGTGGCTACGTGGTGCACGCCCATCACGGTGTCGGCAAGTACGAAGGCATGGTCAAACGTTCTATTGGTGGCGTCGAACGTGACTACTTGCTCATTGCGTACAAGGGTGGCGACAAGCTGTACGTTCCGACAGAACAAATTGGCGTCATTCGTCAATATGTTGGCGGAGAAGCACCAACGTTGCACCGCATGGGCGGTTCAGACTTTGCTCGTGCCAAGTCTCGGGTGCGATCTGCTGTTCGTGAAGTGGCACAAGAATTGGTACTGCTGTATCAACGTCGCGTTACTGCGGTCGGCCATGCATTTCCCCCTGACACACCATGGCAATCAGAGATGGAAAATGCTTTCCCATTCATTGAAACCCCTGATCAGTTAGACGCCATTGCAGCAATAAAGACAGACATGGAGAGCGAAGTACCAATGGATCGCCTGCTGTGCGGCGATGTTGGCTTCGGAAAAACAGAAGTTGCTGTACGTGCAACATTCAAAGCAATTCAAGACGGCAAACAAGTTGCAGTACTAGTGCCAACCACTCTTCTTGCTACACAGCACGGCAACACATTTTCAGAACGATTTGCTGGTTACCCCATCAAGGTTGAAGTGCTCTCGCGTTTCCTCACAAATGCTGAAGCAAAGAAAGTTATTGCCGGTTTGAAGTCTGGCGACATCGATTGCGTTATTGGAACACACCGCCTTTTGCAGGAAAGCATTGAATTCAAGAACCTCGGACTTCTTGTGGTCGACGAAGAACAACGTTTCGGTGTTCAACACAAAGAAGCCATGAAACGCATGAAAACAAACGTGGACGTTCTGTCAATGTCTGCAACCCCAATTCCGCGCACCCTCGAAATGAGCCTTGTAGGAATTCGCGATTTGTCTTTGCTGCAAACACCACCCGCAGACCGCCAGCCGATTCTTACTTTTGTGGGTGAACAAAGCGAGCAGGTAGCAATCGAAGCAATTCGTCGTGAACTGCTTCGCGAAGGCCAGGTGTTCTGGGTTCATAACCGAGTGCAATCAATTGAAGAGCGTGCAGCAGAGATTCGTGAATGGGTTCCGGAAGCGCGCGTTGCAGTTGCGCACGGACAAATGGACGAAGGCACGCTTGAACAGATTGTCCTTGATTTCTGGGAAGGCAACTTCGATGTGTTGGTCTGCACCACCATTATTGAAAGCGGCATCGACATGCCAACCGTTAACACTCTTGTTGTGGAACGAGCAGACCTCCTTGGTCTTGGCCAAATGCACCAGTTGCGTGGACGTGTTGGGCGCAGCGGGCATCGCGCTTACGCATATCTCTTTCATCCACGAGACAAGGTGCTCTCGCACGAGGCGTATGAACGCCTGCGCACCATTGGTGAATCAACTGACTTGGGAAGCGGATTCAAAATTGCAATGCGCGACCTAGAAATTCGTGGTGCCGGAAACCTTCTCGGTGAATCACAAAGCGGACACATCGCAGCTGTGGGTTATGACTTGTACTGCCAACTTGTTACAGAAGCAGTTTCTGAAATGAAGGGCGAATCAGTCGCAGACGAAGTTGAGATCAAAGTGGACATCACCATGGACGCCCATCTTCCTGATGACTACGTACCTAGCCAAGACCTGCGACTTGAGGCGTACCGCCGCCTCGCTACCGTGCGCACTTCTGAAGAATTGGCAGACATTGAAACAGAATGGCGCGACCGTTTTGGCCAATTGCCAGAACCAGCCCAAGCACTTATTTCGGTAGGGGCATTGCGCGTCGAGTGCCTGCGTCTCGGAATCACAGAAATTGTCACCAACGGAAATACCATCCGGATTTCTCCTATAAAACTGCGCGCCAGCCAGACCATGACTCTGCGTCGCCTCGCATCCGTTGCCGTCTACAAAGACGAGCCCGGCTTCATTTCTCTGCCTATTCCACGTGGGGCAAACCCTGCCGTGACGGTCATCGCACTGCTACAAGGCCTTTTTGACCCCTCAGACGACTAAGGTTTCTCTGTGATTAAGAGCCCCCGTACTTCCCGTTTCGCCGCTGCACTTGCAGCTACTTGTCTTCTCGGCCTGACTGCCTGTGGCAGCGTGTCGTCATCGTCCGATGCATTCAGCGTCAATGGCACTGGGTACGCAGAAGAAGACTTCAACAAGTTGTCAGACGTTCTGATGTCAGCCGGACAATTCACTGCCATCAACGGCAAAATCAAAGCCGAAGACGCAATTGTCGTGTTGCGCACTCTCATCCGCTACGAAGCATTTCTTCAATTCATAAAAGATAACGACGTGAAAATTCTTGAGGCCGACAAGACTGAAGTTCTGAAGAATGCCAATGCAGACGAGAAGTTCCCGACGTATCCAAAAGAACTTCAAGATGCATTAGTCAACTTCAACATTGCTGATGTCACTTTGCGGAAAATGACTCCGCCAGCAATCGACAAGATTGAAAAACTGTATTCAGATTCTCCTGCATCTGCCGGAGTACTTTGCCTCAGTCACATTCTGGTCAAAACTGAAGCCGAAGCAAATGAAGTTCTTGCAGACTTGAAGGCCGGAACCAAGTTCGCAGACGAAGCAGCAAAGAAATCCATCGAGCCAGGTGCAGATAAATCAGGTGGCTCATTGGCCAATGGCGATCAGCCATGTCAAGCACTCGCGAACTTGCAAACCTCTTTCGATAAGGACTTCATGATTGGCGCAGTTGCTGCAAAGCCAGGCGTTGCCACAGGGCCAATTAAGAGTTCATTTGGATACCACATCATTTTGAGTTCTCCATTTGCTGAGGTGAAAGATTCTGTCGCAACTGTTGTTGCCGAGAATCCTGGTGCAACTCTTCTTGCCGGCTACATGTCTCAAGCTGACATCAAAGTCAATTCCACATACGGAGTTTGGAACGGCGCAACCGCCACCATTAGCTAATGCCACGCATCGTTGTCGTCGGTCTCGGGCCAGGTAATCAAGGCCTCATCACTGCTGACACGCTTGCTGCAATTAGTTCTATTCCAGTGCGTTTCCTACGCACCATTCATCACCCATCTGCACACTTAGTCACTGAGGCAACGTCCTTCGACCATCTGTACGACAGTGCCCCATCATTCGATGATGTGTATCGCGATATTGCGCTCACGTTGGTCGAAGCGGCCACGGCAAACGGCGAAGTGCTGTACGCAGTTCCAGGCTCACCAACTGTGCTTGAAAAGTCAGTTGCTCATTTGCGCGCACGTGACGATATTGAACTTGTCATTCTTCCCGCAGTTTCATTCTTGGAAGATGTGTGGAGAGCGCTAAATATTGACCCCATCGAAGCCGGCGTCAGGCTTATCGATGGTCATGTCTTTGCTCAGGCTGCAGCAGGAATATCAGGGCCGATGCTTGTGGCCCACACGCACGCCAATTGGGTGTTGTCAGATATCAAATTGTCTATTGATGACCCAGACCCGCACACCGAAGTCATCTTGCTTCATCACCTCGGTCTGCCTGACGAACAAATAGCCCACACAACGTGGAGCAACATGGATAGAACCCTTGAAGCAGACCATCTCACTTCTATGTACATTCCGCATTTAGGTACACCAGTGGCTCACGAGTTGGCACAGTTTCACGA
>CAIZMV010000177.1 GCA_903934195.1 uncultured Acidimicrobiaceae bacterium
AAACGTAAAGTTCGGCGAGCGTAAAGGCCGCAAGATTGTTGACGTTCTTCCTATTGAGCCAGCTGCTGAATAACTAAACCAAATATCTTTCAAAAGGCACACCTTCGGGTGTGCCTTTTGCGTTTCCGGAATCTATTTGTCGGACAACAAGGTGTCGATGCCCTGTGGAAGTTTGTCGGCTGGGTAATCAAGAAGGGTGACGGCTTGGCGACACGCAAAGCGATCTGTCATGCCGCCCACGTATGAGACAGCTTCGGTAATTGCCGTTTGTGAACTTGGGTCGAAGGGTGCCTCGTGCCAAGCAGGTAATAACGCCGGGGTCTTGATGTAGTGGTCGATGAGCGTGCGCAACATACTGATAACGCTGTTGGCCTGGGCTTTCGATTCGGGACGATCATAAATGCGTTCATAATTGAATTGACGAAAGAGCGACAATGCCTCAGCCATATCAGGAACCATGCCAATGCGGCCTGTGTGTGCCGTTGCATTGATCATGCCGGTGATGAATGCGCCCAGTTGTTCACGTCTGGTGGTGCCGCAACGTTCGCGTACAAGTCGAGGTAGTTGGTCTGGAGTCACAATGCCTGCGTCTACTGCGTCTTCAAAGTCGTGGCACACATATGCAATGCGGTCAGCCCAACTAACGATTTCGCCCTCAGCGGTTTGTGGAGCTGGTCGAGACCAACTGTGATTACGAATTCCATCAAGAGTTTCAATGCACAAGTTAAGAGGCACGAGAACCTTGTCTGCACCCCACACCGCATGGTCGTAGCCGCCATCGATGTACGGAGAAAGCGCGTCTTCACTGGCATGGCCGCCTGGGCCGTGCCCGCAGTCGTGTCCTAATGCCATTGCTTCGGTGAGAGACACGTTGAGACGCAATACGCGCGCGATTGATACGGCTACTTGTGCAACTTCAAGTGCATGGGTAAGTCGAGTGCGCTGATGATCGTCGGGGAAAACAAACACTTGAGTTTTTCCGGCAAGTCGGCGAAATGAAGATGCATGCAAGATGCGGTCACGATCGCGTTCGAAACAGGTGCGGTACGGGTCGGCTTCTTCGGCAATAGCCCTATGGCCAGGTCCGACTGCGTGAGTAGCAAGAGGGGCAAGAGCGCCAGAGAGGGCAACTTCTCGTGTTGAACGATCTGCAATGTCTGTAGTACCGATGCCGGCCCAGGAGTCTGCATGCGCCACGGTGATGCCCAGATCGGCATTAAAACCCGACATGGTGGAGACCCAGGTCACTCCTCGGTCTGTAGTCGAATCCTTTTCCACATCTCCACGATAGGTGAGTGGTGTGTCGCCGAGATGGACGACGATGCGCCAGTAGCCTTGAGACAGTCTTATGAGTGTTTTTGTCGACGAAGCCCAACTGAATGTTAAAGGTGGCCAGGGCGGAGCTGGCTGTGTGGCTTTCCGTCGCGAAGGGCCTGAAGCAATGGGTGGCCCAAACGGCGGGGACGGCGGCAAAGGCGGCGATGTATGGCTGGTGGCCGACCGTAACGTTGCGTCACTCTTGGCATTTCGTGATCATCCGCACCGTCGTGCGAAGGACGGGGTTCACGGCAAAGGTAAAGACCTTCACGGTCGTCGTGGTGAAGATTTGATCATTGCTGTGCCAGAGGGAACTGTTGCTCGAGACATGTATTCCGGCGAAGTTCTGGCTGATCTTGTGAATCATGGCGACAAGTGGATGGCGTCTCCTGGTGGTCGAGGTGGTCGTGGGAACGCAAAGTTCTTTAATAACCGTCGTCGTGAACCGACGTTTGCTGAACAGGGTGAAGAAGCAACTGAACGTTGGTTAAAGCTCGAACTCAAATTGATGGCAGATGTTGCGCTGGTTGGTTTTCCGAATGCTGGAAAGAGCACGTTCATCAGCACGGTCTCAGCTGCGAAACCGAAGATTGCTAACTACCCGTTCACTACGCTTGAACCGCATCTTGGTGTTGTTCGCATCGACGACACAACAGAGTTCATTATGGCTGACATTCCCGGCCTAATTGAGGGTGCAAGTGAAGGTCGCGGACTAGGTCATCAGTTCCTTCGCCATATCGAGCGTGCGCGTGTTCTTTGCTATCTCATTGACCTTGTAGCTCTTGACGGCATTGCGCCCGACGAGCAATTACGCATCTTGCAGCACGAAGTTGGGAACTATCGTCCTGACCTTCTTGAACGGCCGTACATAATTGTTGGTACTAAGACTGACAGTATCGATGCTGACACTCTCGCTGCCTGGCCACATCCGTCAATGTCGGCCATCACCATGACCAATGTGCGCAGCATTATTGGTTCTCTTGCTCAGCAAGTGAAATACGCACGTCAGGCAGAACCCACGGTTGAAGCAACCATCATCATGCGTCCTGACACGGAACATGCCTGGGTGGAACAGATGGGCGAGAACGAATACCGCATTCATGGCCGCAATGCTGAGCGGGTTGTGGCATTGAATGACGTGACCACTCCTGTTGCCTTGAACTACATTGACGAAAAATTCGCCAAGCTCGGAATACCTAAATTGCTCTCAAAAGCAGGGGTCCGAGAGGGTGATGTCGTCTGGGTTGCACAATTCAGTTTCGAATTCGTGCCAGA
>CAIZMV010000178.1 GCA_903934195.1 uncultured Acidimicrobiaceae bacterium
GATGTAATCGCCTCACTGGGCGTCTAGCAGGTAGCCTCATTCCTTCGTGGCTAGTGGTTCATCAGCAAAAAAGGTCGCCCGTCTCGCACAGAAGGGCAAAGGCAAGAAGGTGCGCTTTCAAGGCGGCACTCTTTTCCCGACCATCATGGCAGCAATCGTCATTGTCGGTACTGGCCTCATTTCGTACGCACGTCAGGCTCCAGCTGCAAGTGACGTTGCTCCAACCACATCTGATCGCTGGCACATTCCGTTCGGTATCTACCACTGCGATGGATATCTGCCTGATCTTGCGATCGACAAGCAAAAGGCTGATACCGCTGACGAGAATTTCACGAAGTACGGAGTCTTCAGTCGTGAAGATGGCGTTATTCGTTGGTACCCACAAATCGCATCAGCGGGCAAGAAAGCCAAACTCGGTTTGTATCTCGATACCTATGGCGTAAAAGTCACAACAAAGGGCATCACGTTTCCTGCAGAGCAGAACAAAGGCGTGTCATACGCGGTCGACAAAGACCAGTGCAAAGACAAGTCAGGCAAGTTGGTTGACGCACAAGTGCAAGTCATCGCATGGCCAAAGGCCAGCGATAGTGCTAACTCAAAGCGCTACATCACAGATTTCTCTAACGTCAGAATTTTGAACGACGAAATGGCAATTGCTGTTGCGTACGTTGCACCTGGTGTTGAAATTCCATTGCCAGATTCTGCTGCGAAGTTGTCGGACATTGTGGCTTCTGAATTCGGTGGAGGCACCACAACAACTATTGCTGGTGGCACCACAACAACTACTGGCGGCTGATGCACGCTGTTGTACTAGTCGGGGGTTTCGGAACTCGGCTGAGACCGCTCACTCTTAGTACACCAAAACCGCTGTTGCCAATAGCGAATGTGCGTCAATTAGAACATCTCATTGCGTCTCTTGGCGCAGCTGGAGTAACTGAAGTAGTTCTTGCAATTGGTTTTAAACCAGAACCATTCTTCGAGGCTTTTCCTGATGGTGTCTGTGCGGGCATTGCACTGCATTACGCAGTTGAACCAGAGCCTCTTGATACTGCCGGCGCCATTGCATTTGCAGCGCGACACGCTGGCGTCTCCGACACGTTCATTGTGATGAATGGCGACATCATGTGCGACGTCGATTTATCAAAATTGGTTGCGTTCCATAAGAGCCAAGGCGCTGAAGGAACACTGCACCTCACTCCGGTTGCTGACCCATCGCAATTTGGAGTTGTCGAAACTGATGACAAGGGTTGGGTGAAGCGCTTTGTTGAAAAGCCTGCTCCGGGTGAGACATCAAGCAACCTAGTGAATGCTGGTACGTACGTTCTTGAACCGTCGGTGATAAGTCGCATTCCAGAAGGACAACGACTTTCTATTGAGCGTGTTGTGTTTCCGGCCATGGTGGCTGATGGAACTCTTGCAGCAATGCCTACTGACGATTACTGGATCGACACTGGACTGCCCAGCACTTACTTGCGTGCCAACCTTGACCTGATTGATGGAACACGTTCCCGTATCTTGGCCTCGGTCGGGCCACAAGCCCATGTGCATTCATCAGCATCAATTACACATAGTGTCATTGGAGAAGCAGCCGTAGTGGAAGAGGGATGCGTCATAATTGATTCAGTAGTGCTTCCTGGCGCACACATTGGTGCCCGAGTTCGCCTCGAGCGTTCACTTGTGATGGGAAGTATTGGTGCCGAAGCATCACTGGTTGATTGCGTTGTTGGCGCTGATGCCCACGTTGCTCCTTTTTCTCAACTGGTCAATGCCAAAGTTCCTGATCCTGAAGCAGCTGTATAGCAATGGCGTCAAAGATGATCATGGTGTGCGGTGGGGCCGGTTTTGTTGGTTCGCACCTTGTTGATCGCCTCATTGCAGAAGGTCATGAAGTTGAAGTTGTCGACAACTTGTCGAGCGGTTCATTAACCAACTTGGCTGATGCCCGAAACGCAGCAGGGCGTTTCAAATTTCAAAATATCGGAATTGAATCGCGTGAGTTTTCCGAACTCGTGTCATTGCGCAGGCCGCAGATCATCATCAACCTCGCCACATTCTCGCCAGTACATGCTCATCTCAACGGGGCATTGTCTAGTTTGCAATTATCTGTTGCCATTCTTGAAGCTGCTCGTCTTGGTGGTGTTGAAAAGGTAATTACTGCTTTGCCAAGCGGTTTGCTATACGGCGAAGTTGCAGCGCGCGACTTGCCAATCAAAGAAGGTCACATCAACGACCCTCGTACAAGTGAAGAGGTATTAGCTCGCGCAGCAGCTGATATTCATTCTGTGTATCGGGAACGCCATGGCGTTGAATTCACGGTTCTGGCAATAGGAAATGTTTACGGTCCTCGACAGAGAACAGCCGATGGCGTCGTTGCTGCATTTGTGGATGCATTGGCGAATGGTCGCGCACCAATTGTTCATGGCAATGGAAAACAAACACGTGATTTCATCTACATCGATGACACGGTTGATGCAATTGCGCGAGCCACTGACAGGGCTGGTGGCTTGATAGTGAATGTCGGAACAGGTGTCGCAACATCCATTTCAGATTTGTGGTCAGTGATGGCTGGGGCCGCGTCGCCAGTGCCACGCACAAGTGCTGCTCGCCCTAATGATTTGGCTCGACTGTCACTATCTCCGGTGCGCGCCCGCATTCAGCTTGGCTGGTCGCCGTTTACTTCGTTGAAAGACGGCCTCGCGACGTTGCGTTAGCGAAATAGGTCTTCGCTCGGAGGCCGAACAATTTCGTCCATTGAGGAATCGCGGAACCATGAAGGGTCGCCACCGCGAATAACCGCTACTGGCACTCCGTTTGATTTGCCCATTACTAATTCGCCGGTGCTTGCTAACTCGTCAGCAACACACACTTCTGTCACTTGCATCATCCGGCCAAGTGCATCTTCGGTTCCGCGTAGGTCTACAACGCCAGCTATGCCTGCAACGCCGATGGCAACATCAGTAAGGCCCTTGCGCCATGGGCGACCAAACGTGTCACTCACGATGACGCCTACAGTGACGCCTAGTTTTGCCCGCACGATGTCTCTGATTCGTCGCGCAGAACGATCGCTATCAAGTGGAAGAAGTGCTGCATAACCGCGCTCTACGTTTGACAAGTCAATACCGCTGTTTGCACACACGAAACCATGTTTAGTTTCAGTGATAATCAAGTCGCCACGCCTGCGAACAATGCGGGCTGCTTCTTGTTCAACAAGAACTTTGTGTGAGAGCGGATCATCTGCATCAATAGGCACAAGGCGCCCTTCAGCCTTAGAAACAATCTTTTGCGTCACGATGAGAACATCGTTATCGCGCAGTGGTCCGTTCGGTTCTGCAGAGCACGCCTCAACAATGACGTCACCCAATTGTTGACCAGGAACTATTTCACCAATTCCTTCAACGCTCCATGCCATAAGTCGTGCCATTAGTGGTCTCCTTTATTCGAAGGTGCATCAATTGCAATGCGGGCGAGAGATGCTGCAACACCAGGTTTCGACATGATGGTGTCAGTAGTGATGCAGCGCATCCCTTCACGTTCTACAGCAGACGCAAGGTGCTCGTCTTGGGAATCGATGATGAGAGTTCCACAGATTGGCGCATAGATGCGTGCAACGCCAACAACAGTTGGTTCATGACCTAGTTCGACCAGCATGCGGTCAGCTGGGCCTTTTAGTGCAGCACCAGCGACGATGGGCGAGATTGCAACAACACTGTCGCGACGAGCAGCAAGAGCTGCGTCGACGCCTGCCAATGCCCGTATTGGGGCAATCGACACGATGGGGTTAGACGGCGCAATCACAATTGTGTCTGCGTCAGTGAGAAGCGAGTGATCAATAAATGATGCAGATTCCGCGCCGACAAATTCAACGCGAGTAACCGAAACATTGTGTTGTAGGCGTACGAAGTATTCCTGGAAGGGAACAGGGCCGTCTGCAAGATGGACAACGGTACGAACCGAATCATTCGACATCGGCACCACAGTGACCGAAAGACCAAAAGCTGTGCGAAGTTCTGTTGTGATTTGTTGAAGCGTCGCACCTTCACGTACGCGAGCGGTGCGGTAAAAATGTGTTGCCAGGTCTGTGTCGCCAAGGTTGAACCAACGCGGTGCAGCACTAGAACCGGCCGGACGAACGGATTCAAAACGTTCAAGTGCTTCCATGGCTCGCCATGTTTCATTGTGAAGGCCCCAACCGCGGCCCTGATCAATTGCCCCAGACAGGGTGTAGATGACGGTGTCGATATCAGGAGAGATGGAGAGCCCATGAAGCTCCGTATCGTCCCCGGTGTTCACCACAGCCACTACATCTGCTGGATTGACCACCTGGATGAGTCCCGAGAGAAAACGGGCTGCTCCCACACCCCCGGCCAGCACCATAATCATGAGACAAGCGTAGGGGTTTGTTTCGCAGGAGGGTTCACCCCATCAAAAGGGCTGCGGTGGTACCGTTGTCAAGTCCGATTATCGATCAACGAGGTCCAGTTATGCCCCGCGCATTTATCACCGGTATCACCGGCCAAGATGGCCAGCACTTAGCTGAGTTTCTCCATTCGAAGGGCTACGAAGTCTTTGGCATGCTGAAGGGTCAGAACAACCCACGCGCCTTACAGATCCGTGACGAGTTCCCATATGTCGAACTGGTTCCAGGCGACCTAGCTGATCTCACCAGCCTTGTGAATGCCCTTGAATACGTGCAGCCAGACGAGGTGTACAACCTTGGTGCTATCTCGTTCGTCGCAATTTCGTTTGGGCAAGCTGAACTCACCTCAAACATCACGGGCCTTGGCGTATTGCGCATGCTTGAAGCTATTCGCATGGTGGGCGGCACCCAGAACAACAAGATTCGTTTTTACCAAGCGTCGTCTTCAGAAATGTTCGGCAAAGTGCGCGAAGTGCCACAAACCGAACTCACACCATTCCACCCACGTTCGCCGTATGGCTGCGCAAAGGTGTTTGGCCATGACATCACCATCAATTACCGCGAGAGCTACGGCATCTATGCCTGCTCGGGCATCTTGTTCAACCATGAAGGTCCTCGTCGCGGGCTCGAATTTGTAACACGCAAAATTTCAAACACTGCAGCTCGAATCAAGCTGGGTGTTGAAAAAGAATTGGTCATGGGAAACCTTGATGCAAAACGTGACTGGGGTTACGCAGGTGACTACGTTCGCGCGATGTGGATGATGTTGCAGCAGCCAGAACCAGATGACTATGTGGTCGCAACTGGCGAGACTCACTCAATCGAAGAGTTCCTCACATTGGCTTTTGAAGAAGTTGGCCTCGATGATTGGCACAATTACGTGCGCCAAGACCCACGCTTCTTCCGTCCGGCTGAAGTTGATTTGCTTATTGGTGACCCAACGAAGACCCGTGACAAGTTGGGTTGGATTCCGGAAGTTGATTTCCCTTCACTCGTCAAGATGATGGTGAAGAACGATATGGAAATCGAAACCGCTCGCCTTCGCAAGTAGTTCGTTATCCCTCGAGGGGATAATCAAGCACGCCGTCAATCATTGATTCAGCATCAGGTATTGCGCCTGCACTCATGCGCGCACGTAGTGCGTATGAAAACACCACGAGAGCAACGGTTGAGCCAGCAACAAGGCCCAGTTCAACGCGTAAGAACAAGTCGTCAGACGCAAATGTTGTAACGACAAGAAAGCTGATCATGGCCGATAGCCAGCCGGCTGCAACGAATTTATGGCCTTGCAATGCAATGACCCCTTGTGACACTGCCAATGCGAGCATGTACACACCACTCGCTAATGCAAGCAATGTCAGAGTCCGCCTATCAAGTCCGCCTTCGTACACCATCGTAAGAATGGGTGGCCCAAGCAGGAATGAACCTACGGTGCCAAGCACGGCAACTGCGGTGACAACTTTGAGAAGTAGAGAAAATCCTTCACGAAATTCTGCAAGGTCGCCTTTAGCTGCAAGGCGCGCGAGGCGAGGCAGAAGTGCAGCCTGTACTGCTTGAAACAAGAACAGTGGAACGCGAGATAACAGCACTCCGTTTCCAAAAGCAGTCACTTTTTCTGCATCGCTTGCGTTGGCTAAGAAATCAACGCCAAGTGGGCCTGCATTCACTAACGCCGCAGCCATGATGGTTCCTAACAACAACCAACCAAGATTCGGTGTGATTTCTGCATAGGTAGCCGGCGGGCCATCATCAGTTTTTGTATCTCCGCGTACGAAAACAACACCAGCAGCAATAAGCGGCGAGATCGCTACAGCGAGTGCATAAGCGCCAACATTTGTTACTCCGAATTGCCACAGCAAGACACAGGCAGCAATGCGAACGAGACCGTCAACCGCCATCACGGTGCCATATGCAGCGAATCGGCCTGACCCAGACGCGATACCACGGGCCATATGCATCGGTGCATAAAAACAAATTGTTAAAACGAGCGAGAGGGTGACTACCCAATGTCCGTCGAACATGTCAGACGTGAGCCACGAAGATGAGGCTGCGATTGCAACAATGAGAATTGTTGCGAGCCCGATTGTCAGAGGCAACATGCGTTGCACCACGGGGCGACCGCCCTGGCCTAGTGCGCGACGATGTGCAATTGCCCGACCAAGTTCTTGTTCCACTGGCATGAAAAACCCAGGTACCAAAGCAAAAGTTGTGAACCACAAAGCAACGATTGGTTTGAAGTCCTCTTTACCAAGCGCTAGTTGGCCAATTTTGAAGAATGCGTACGAGGTAAAGCCTGAAACAAATAAACCAATGCCGACGGGGACAGTGCCTTCAGGCAACGGAATACGAGATGTCTTCTCTGTTGTTTCGCCATCTGACACGTGGTGAAGGTTAGTTGCAGTGACGGTGGTACGCCCTATGGCGCCATGAATCTCTATTGAGCAGTGTTGTTGCGTGCCTTCATAGCGTCGAACAACTCAACGCGGCGCACTTGAAGCTTCTGGAATCCGAGAACTGCGAATCCGACAGCGGTGTAGCCGATCTCGGTTGCTTGCTTCACCACAGGGTTTTGAAGAACTGCAGATGGGTTCAGGCGAGAAAGATCGATTGAGGTGAGGTCAATTGAGTGCAACGACGGAAGAGAGATCTTTGACAAGTCGACTTTTGGAAGCTGGTCGATTCCGGGAATGGTGATGTTCGGAAGAGTGATGTGGGGGAACGAAAATTTGCTCATGCATCAAGAGTACCCACAAGTGCTTACTTTTGCAAGCAATCAGGAAACACTGCTGGAGTTGGGGAATCGGCTGGCCAGACCCTGCTGCCCATGGGGTTAGCACTGGTGCCACTAGCCTCGCTACGGCGTGACAGAGCCTCAGGTTGTTTCTTCCTTACCCCCAGTGGTGGCCGTCATGGTCGTACACGAGAGGGGCGAATGGCTAGCAGAGTCCCTTCAGGGCCTTGCTGGCCAGAATTACAACGCCCTGCAGAGCCTGGTGCTAGTCACAGGGGTGGAGGACGACCCCGTCTCACGAGAAATTCTCGACGTGGTAGCCACCAACTTGCCAACGGCAGTGGTGCGGTTCCTTGGCGGGAACCCAGGGTTCGCAGCAGCGTGTAACTCGGTCCTGAATCTGGTTGACGGCAACAGTGGTCTGTTTTGCTTCCTGCACGACGACGTAGCGCTTGCGCCTGACGCAATCAGTCGTCTTGTTGAAGAGTTGTACAGATCAAACGCCGGCGCTGTAGGCCCGAAGCTTGTGTACTGGGATGACCCTCGCATGATTCAAAGTGTCGGCATAGCTGTTGACCGATTCGGAAACAGTTTGCCAATTGCAGATGATGGGGAATTAGATCAGGAACAGCACGACGCAGTGCAAGACGTGTTCATCGTTTCGTCTGCGTGCATCATGGTTCGCGCCGATCTCTTCGCAACCATTAACGGATTCAATCCTGACCTTCCGGGCGCCGGTGCTGATCTGGATTTATGTTGGCGATTGCACGCAACGGCCGC
>CAIZMV010000179.1 GCA_903934195.1 uncultured Acidimicrobiaceae bacterium
CATCAAAAAGACAGCGCCACGCGTTGGTCGTTGGGTTGAGCGCATGACTACGTACGAGCCATACGACGGTGAATATTTCGAATCGGCAACTGCGCCCCGTGAACTGATTGCTAATGACGCTCTGCCAGAGACCCTGGTAGCAATGATGCGTTACGTGGCCGAGGAGTACCTGCCTGAAATAACTGCACACGTTGAGTTCGCAAACGAATGGATTGCGGAACAGACAGACCTAGAGACTGGCACCAACGGATTACCTGACCCTGGTGCTCGCGGAATTGGCAAGACTTCTTTTGCTTGGCGAGGGATCGAAATCGAGACTGCTGTAATGCCATATCGTTTTTGGCTCTTGCAACGCCTTCACGATGCCGTTGCTGAAAGTGACGCAGCTTCTCAGACAGCAATACGCACAGCATTTGCCAACGCTGGCCTGGAATCAATCCTTGACCTACGGACCATTCGTCGAGTGGAGCGCTCCAATCACCTCGAGGTGTGGGGCCCACTCCTCTAATACACAGGTTATTCGGGCTGCATAACGGTCATCTGGTGGCCGTGGTTTACGATTTCTTCATCGGTTACACACCCTGAAGGAACTCCATGTCAGACAAACCCCGCCTCAGTCATAACTACGGAACAATCGACAAGGAATACGCCATGTCCCTTGCAACTCGCCCGCCTGAAGAAGATGGTCCGTTGTACATGGTGAACCTAATGAAGTATCACGAGGTTGCTCAATATTCAGAAGATGGTGTTGTTGATCATGCAATCAGTGGACGCGAAGCTGATGACCGCTACAACCCTGCTTCAATCTTGAACAAGATTGGCGCAACCATTGTGTTCGCTGGAGACGTCACCAGCAACAATGTTGGCGACGAAGACTGGGATCGCATTGCCATCGTTCGCTACGCCACTCGCAAGTCATTTATTGAAATGCAAAGCCGTAAAGATTTTGGTGACAAGCACGTACATAAAGCTGCCGGAATGATGCGCACAACTTTGGTGTGCTGTCGCCCAGAAGACGAATCACTTGATTCACGTAATCGCCCAACACCACTAGAACTTCGCACTGTTGCAATGATCGTGCGCCAAACGCCAGACCGTGCCGGTGCCTTTGCTGCACTTCCCGGTGCCATTAACTTCTCTGCAGAAGGAACCGTCATTGGCGATGGTCGTAAATGGGACACAGTGCAGTTTGTCCCAGTGAATTCAGAAGCTGAAGTGGCTGAACTCGCAGCCTCGCTTGACTATTGCAAGCCTGGCGAAAGCTACGTAATGGGTATTCAAGTAGTACTGGATTCAATTACACTTCCATAGACCATGGTTCTCCAATCGCTCTCAATCTCTCGCACAGAATTCGAAACCGCCACTGGCTGGCAGTTAAAACCTGAAGGCGCCTGCCACGGAGAAATCTGTGTGCCACTGCCGAAGGAAGTAAACACCGATATTGCACAAGGGATTGTTGATGTCAGCGTGGTTGCAGAACGTTTAGGTATGCCCATTGTGCATGATGCAGAAATGGGCCTGTGGGCTCTTGGTCCTGCTTCAATGTCAGGCCGGGCTCTTTCAACTGCAGTTGCACCCGAATTAGAACTGCCAGACCTCAACGGAAACATGTTTCAACTGTCATCGTTGCGTGGCAAAAAAGTTGTCATCGTTTCTTGGGCGCCTTATTGAGGTTGTTCCCGTGACTTGCCAGTGTGGCAAGCCTTTCGAAACGAAGTACACACACGTGGACTAGAAATAGTCACTGTAGGAATGGACACCTTGGGCGCAGAATCGTGTCGCCCATTTATTGAAGCTGCAAATGCAGAACACCCATCACTAATCGACATCAACCACGTAATGGCTGAACGATTTGGAGTCATCAATATTCCGAACGGAATCTGGATAGACGAAGAAGGAATCATTGTTCGTCCTGCAGAACCAGCGCCAGTTCCCGGCGGAAAGACTCCTCCACCGAGCGCTCCGCCTGTTGGCCTTCCGCAACGCATGACAGACATCATGACCGAGGCCTCAAAAATTGTGACAGATAGGGATTCATATAGCGCTGCGCTGTATGACTGGATCGAAAACGGTTCCAACAGCAAATTTGCTTTGTCTCCAGATGAGGTCATTGCAAGATCTGGTAATCGTGATTCTTCAACAGCTGAAGCTTCTGCACATTTTTCTCTTGCCCAACACTTGTGGAATGCCGGGCACAGAGATGCTGCAATTAAGCATTTCCGTGAGACCCACCGTCTGCAACCAGACAATTTCTCTTACAAGCGTCAAGCATGGTCGTTAATGGCGCCGCCCGAGGCTGGTCCGTTTGCACGATTCATACAAGGCCCGATGGAAGGTCAGGAATCTGACTGGCCGTTCGAGAGCGACTGGGTTACTGATGTACGCGCGATGGGTGCTGAGAACTACTACCCCTTGTTTAGGGAATAGTAAGAAGCAGACCTAGCCGCGGCCTGCCATGCCGCCAGCGATTGTCAGAGTCTCAACGTCTCGCACAATACGCGGCAAGAGATGCGCACGAATTGATTGAAGTGCAGTATCGGCACGCGTATTACCCGCACGTTGCAACACGTCTAGGTCTGTCATGCAGTCTTGTAATGCATAGCCAAGTTCACGGTGAGCGGCACGAATGGGTGCCTGGTCTGCTGGCATCGGCACATTAGCTAGTGCACCAAGGGTTGTAGCGCGGGCACGAATGCGATCAGCTTCAGGGCCAGTTGTATCACCAAGAGCGGCAGCAACATCACGCAGCACTTGAGTCATTTGATTATGTTCTTGCGCAACGTACGTGTCATAGACAGGCAAAGCTTGTCGCACTTCTTGAATGAGTGACTGCACCATTTGGCACATCACATGTGCTTTCGGGCTGCTGACATGCGGCATTATTTCATTTTCCAAAGAAACGATGAGACCTTCGAGAAGATCGTCAAGAGTCGGATTAGTCATCATGCTGGTACCCCCGCATATCCCATGAGCTGCGCCATTGCTGGAAACGCGCCCATACTTGATTGAGCTACGTAGAACGGAAGCAACAACATGTACTCCTTGTTTACGCGACGTGAAACGAACTGTTGAACCGGCACTGCAATTTGCATGGTGCCGAACAGTGTGAAGTACCCAAGTTCTTCTGGCGTGATGTCATTTCCAGTGAGCTTGTTGTAATAGGAAAGGAAGCCACCTTCCTTTTTCGGATAATCCATAACGTGTGAGTTACTAATTACATCCATCAGAACCATCCAGCCAAGATCTTCACGTGGATCACCGACGCGGCTAGCTTCCCAGTCAATCAGAGCTGAAACTTGCCCGTCTTTGTACAAGAAATTCGCAGGGTTGAAGTCACCGTGAACGATTGACAGTGGCATGGCACGTGGCTTATTGCGGC
>CAIZMV010000180.1 GCA_903934195.1 uncultured Acidimicrobiaceae bacterium
CCAGCCACGTTCTTGGCTTAATGAATCAGAATCTCCGTGCATGCTTTTGCCTCCCAGCTACAGCCATATCCGAGTCCCAAGGGATCTTGGAATGTGGCTTGTAATTACAGCGCTGTAATTGTGGCAAACATTTACAGAAAAAGCAAATGGGATATAGGAAATCGTAAATGAACAGTCGGCGTCTCTCCCATTACAGAGCCACTGGGTACCTGAATTGGTCAGCGAGCTCGGCTGGTTCTACGACGATTTTCTAGGAAGTCCACCAACACGTAATCGCCCAATGTTTCTGGGGTTGTGAAGAAGGCACGACCATGATTCACCTGCGCCATTTGCTCAATGAAGTGGCGCAATGGGCCTGTTGCATCAAGCACAAAAGTGTTGATTGTGATGTTGTCCTTCGTGCAGCGCATCGCTTCACGCAATGTGGCTTCCACGGTCTCGCGCACTGGCGGATAGTTGAAATACACATCCCCTGATTGCGTGATGTGAGCTGTTGGTTCACCGTCAGTGATCATGATGATTTGCTTGGTGCCAGTCTGGCGAGCAAGTAATTGACGAGCAAGGCGAAGACCGTGCTGCATGTTGGTTCCGTACGCAAGATCCCAACTGACTTCGGGCAATTGCTCGTGGGTCATGATGTGTGCTGTTTCGCTGAATCCGACGAGGCCCAAATAGTCACGCGGGAACTGCGAACTAATCAATGAATGCAGGGCCATTGCGACTTTTTTGGCCGGGACAAAGTTGCCGCGCATTGGCATGGACATTGAGAGGTCAATCATGAGAACAGTTGATGACCGCGTGTTGTGTTCGGTGCGCTCAATTTCGAAATCTTCTGGTGATAATTTCACCGGCGTGCCGCTGCCATTACGCGAAATGGCATTGCGGATTGTGCGCTGAAGATCAAGACGGAATGGATCACCAAATTCGTATGGCTTCGAGTCATAGGTGCGCTCGTGGCCACTGCCGTCGCGCGCAATGCGGTGCTGTCCGAATTTGTCTTTTGACAAGTTGTTGAACAACTGACGAAGCGCATTGTTGCCAATGGCGCGAAGGCCACGTGGAGTGAGCTCCATCTTTCCTTCTTTGAGATTGATGAGGCCTGCTTCTTCAAGCATCTTCGTCATCTCAGCGAGTCGCTCCATGGAGTTAGCGGCCTCTTCTCCGAGCATTTGGCGAACCTTGTCGATGTCGACTTCAGCCAGTTGGGCAGGGTTTGTGGCCTGGCGCAACATTCCTTCCATTTCGCTCAATTCACCCATTTCCTGCATGGCGTCCATGGCCTGTTGCATATCCATGGAGGGTTCTCCGCGGAAGTTGTAGCCCTCGCCCTGGCCTTGCTGAGGGAACATGCTCTGCAGTTTTTCGCTGAGTTGTTGCACCTGCCAGTTGAGGTCCATGTCTTCCATGAGCTGTTCAGACAACTGCTGCATTTGTGAGCGCTGTTCTGGTGTGAGTGAATCCATAAGTGCCTGCATTGCTTGCATGCGCTTTGCCATGTTCTCAAGAAGTTCGTCGAGTGTTTGCGGATTCTCTGGAAAGAAATCTCCGAACTGTTCCATGAACTTTTCAAACTGAGGATCTTCGCCTTGTTCACGTGCTTCGATCATGCCGTTTAACGCGGCCATCATGTCTTTCATACGCGCCATGTCTTCTGGAGACATGTTTTGCATTCCTTCTGACATTTGATCAACGAATTGCTGCATCATTTCTTGACGCAGTTTGTCCATTAATTCTTCAAAACGTTGTTGGGCTTCGCTTGATTCAAAGTCGTAACTTTGCATCTCTCGCACCATGCCAGCAAGGTCATTTGGCATCATGTCAAGGCGGAAATTACGTTCCATTGCGGCATCACGCGCAGTATCTGCACGTCGTTCATCACCTGATGCTTCGGCTTCGCGAACAGAGTTTTCAACCGCATGTCGTTCTTCATCAATGATGTCTTTCAGAGCATCAGCAATTTCTGAATACACACCTCCGAGGTCACCGCTCTCTTCAAGTTCCTTCTTGCGATCGCGAATGCGTTGCATCATGTCGCGCAAGCCCTCGATTTGGTTGCCATCAGGGTCAGTCATTCCGTCACGCATTAAACGACGCAATGCTGCGTTCAGGTCTCCGTGATAGAGCAAATCATCGGTTAACTCGTCGAGAATTCCCTCTGCATCGAGGCTGAATCCCGTCTGGGTGCCGTCCCAACGTGAATAAGTGAACCGTGCAGGCATATCCGCAACCTAGTTGCTCTAAGGTGTTGGG
>CAIZMV010000181.1 GCA_903934195.1 uncultured Acidimicrobiaceae bacterium
TGACCACATTCAATCCACGAGAACAAATACAGGCGATGAGCGGGTATCACTCCGCTCAAGTTGATGTGCCTGTTCGGTTGAATACCAACGAGTCGCCGTTTCCTCCGCCTGCTTCATGGCTTGATGCGGTTGCAGACATTGTACGGTCAATTCAATGGAATCGATATCCCGATAGAGCCGTTACTGAATTACGTGAAACCATTGCGCGCCGACACAATGTCGACTCAGCAAATATCTTTGTCGCAAATGGTTCTAATGAGGTCATTCAGACAATTCTGTTGGCGTATGGCGGTTCTGGTCGGTGTGTTGCAACATTTGAGCCCACGTATCAGATGTATTCCCAGATCGCCCGCGTCACAGGTGCCGAAGTTGTGCAAGGGGAGCGTCGCGCCGACTTGACGCTTGATCCATTAGAGATCGAGCGCGTATTGACGCGTCATAAGCCATCTGTTTCGTTCTTATGTAACCCGAATAACCCGACCGGAATAATTGAGCCGCGCGCAAACCTAGAAACGATGCTGGCCCACACAACGGGAATAGTTGTTGTTGACGAGGCGTACGCCGAGTTCTCCGAATGGTCTGCAATTGACATGGTGGCTGAAGACAAGCCTCTTGCAGTTACTCGAACGTTCTCAAAAACTTTGTCGATGGCTGCATTGCGTGTTGGCTACGTAGTGGCACCTAAACAAATGATCTCCGATTTAGAGATAGCTGTTCTTCCGTATCATCTTGATTCCTTTAAGCAAGCAGCAACTATTGCGGCGCTGAGTTTTGTGTCAGAGATGGAACAGCGCGTCGAAACCATCAAATCTGAACGAACTCGAATCTTTGCAGCCATCAGCGAGATGGAATGCGATGTCTGGCCAAGCGGGTCCAACTTCATCTTGTTTAGGCCGAGGGCTACTGCAGCAGCTGTCGTGTGGCAGCGAATGGTTGACTCAGGGGTGTTGGTGCGCGATTTCAGCACGGCTCCGAGGTTGACAGGGTGTTTGCGGGTCACTGTGGGTACTCCAGACGAGAACTCCGCCTTCTTGGATGCGTTAACGGCTGCTCTGTCGGTCAATTAGGCAGAAATCATGTAATTGACAGTCCGAGATGGGTGTCGAGCGGCGAGAATAGAGACATGGCACGTACAGCCCAGGTCACACGCAGCACAAAAGAGACATCCATTGATGTGTCTATCAACCTTGACGGATCAGGAACCGCGTCTATCTCGACCGGTATTCCGTTCTATGACCACATGCTCGAGCAGTTGGCACGTCACGGAGGCTTTGACCTCACCATCGCAGCTAAGGGCGACCTTCACATCGATACGCATCACACCGTGGAAGACGTCGCAATTTGTGTTGGTGAAGCGTTACGAGAAGCACTCGGCGATAAAGCCGGAGTGAGGCGATTTGCCAGTGGGTTGTACCCACTTGATGAAGCACTCGTAGAAGTTGCACTAGACCTCAGTGGACGCGCCTTTGTGGCGTGGAATGTGGAATTGCCAGAGTGTCTTCCACTTGGTAACCCTGCGTTTGATCCGTCACTTGCAGAACACGCTGTGTCGTCGCTTGCTAGTGCAGCTGCAATTACGTTGCATGTCAACTTGCGCGCAGGCCGAAACGTGCATCACATCATCGAAGCAACCTTCAAAGGGCTCGCACGTTGTCTGCGTGATGCTGTCCGCATTGAATCGGCGGGAGTGCCCTCTACGAAGGGTGTTCTTTCGTGACATCACGCCCGCGTGTTGCGGTGCTTGATTACGGAATCGGAAATTTGCGCTCTGCGCAGAAAGCGTTAGAACGTGTCGGGGCCGATGCTGTGCTCACTGCCGATGCTCGTGTTGCTGCCTCTGCTGATGCTGTAGTCCTGCCAGGGGTAGGTGCTTTTGGTGCATGCATGAACGCCTTGCGCACTGCAGGTCTCGAATCCGTTGTTCATGATTCAGTAGCTCGCGGTGTTCCGTTCATGGGTATTTGTGTTGGCATGCAGATGTTGTTCGATTCAAGCGCAGAAGACGAGACCGCAACGGGGCTTGGCATCATTCCTGGTTCGGTGCAGTGGCTCTCGGCCGATGTTCCGCGACCCCAAATGCA
>CAIZMV010000182.1 GCA_903934195.1 uncultured Acidimicrobiaceae bacterium
GACCTAACGCTGTTTACTTACTTGCATCTAGCTGCATACCCGAATGTCGCTAATGCTCTCATTGCAGCTGGCACCACTTCGTTTGCATATGAGACAGTCCAAATGCCAGACGGCTCGTTGCCACTACTTGCACCAATGAGCGAAGTAGCAGGCCGATTAGCACCGCAAATGGGCGCACACTTTTTGGAATCACACAATGGCGGCCGCGGAGTGCTGATGGGTGGGGCGCCTGGAGTTCGTCCAGCCAAAGTTGTTGTGCTCGGCGCAGGCAATGTGGGCTGGAATGCGGCATGGATTGCATCGGGCATGGAAGCCGAAGTAATTCTGATTGACAAGAACATCGATCGCTTGCGCTATGTGGACCAAATTCATCGAGGCAGAATTTCAACTCTCGCGTCTAATCGTGGTTCCATTGAACGCAGCATTCTGGATGCTGACCTCGTAATTGGCGCAGTATTAGTTGCAGGTGGCCGAGCGCCAGTTGTTGTCAGCGAAGACATGGTTCGGTCAATGAAACAAGGTGCAGTCATTGTTGACGTAGCAGTCGACCAAGGCGGGTGCATTGAAACGACACATGAGACCACGCACACGAACCCGGTGTACGTGCAACACGGTGTTGTGCACTATGCCGTAGGCAATATGCCAGGCGCTGTTTCACACACCAGTACATATGCACTTACCAATGTGACCTTGCCGTACCAGTTAGAAGTTGCCCGAAATGGCGCCCGAAGTGCAGTTGAGAAAAACCCTGCTCTTGCTCACGGACTCAACACTCACCACGGCCATGTCACCTATGAGGCTGTGGCAACGGCTCTCTCACTTGCCTTCGTTACGCCGCGAGACGCTGTTAACGAATAGGTTGTAGCGATGGCATCGCTTGCAACTGACCTTCAAATCCCCAAAGTTCCGCTCATTGTTGACCAACAGCGATCAGATCGCCATGCCCTCCTTCGAGACATTGCAAAAGAAAGCTGGCTCGCCCGCACCGACATTGGGTACTCCGTATTGACCTACGAATCCGTCATGGGAATTCTGCGCGACAAGCGCTGGCACTCAGCGACAGGCATGGTTGCACAACTGCAAGGCATCACCGACGAAGCCTTTCTCGGCCGTCGCCGAGTTTCTATCTTGAACGCAGAAGGCGAAGTTCATGTTCGCTTACGTCGACTTGTTGCGCCAGCTTTTTCACCCAGAAGCGCTGACCGTCTTCGTCCATTCATGCGCGAGACCGTGAACTCACTTCTTGACCCATTTGCTGCGTCTGGCAAAGCCGAAGTGGTTGGCGACATTTGCGAGCCCTACCCCATTCCCATCATTTGCGAGCTGCTCGGTGCACCAAAGGAAGATTGGAAGCTCTTCAGCCGCCTTGCTAGCGAAATCTTGTTGATCTTCAGCGACAACCTTGCACAGAACATGCCAGTTTTCCTCAATGCACAGCAAGAACTTGAGAAATACACCGAAGGACTCATCGAAAAGCGCAGAAGCGTGCCAGCAGATGACCTCATCACTGATCTCATCGCAGCAGAAGAAGCAGGCGACAAACTGAATACTGAAGAGCTAACAATGATGGTGGACGCCGTCATCGTTGGCGGTACAGACACCACTCGTAATCAACTTGGTCTCGCACTCGCTTTGTTTGCTGAGTACCCAGAACAGTGGGCACTTCTCGGCAAAGACCCTTCGCTTGCACAACGCGCAGTA
>CAIZMV010000183.1 GCA_903934195.1 uncultured Acidimicrobiaceae bacterium
GGAGCATTGTCGCCACCCATCGCGTCAACAGCGATTGGCAACATGTGTGATAACTGGTCTGTTAGTCGACGGCGATTGCCACGCGGCCTTTGTACCATCCGCATGCACCACACACTGTGTGGGGCAGCTTGACAGCACTGCAACGTGGGCAGGTACTACGTGAAGGTGCATCGAGGCGCCAGTTTGAGGCGCGACGCATACGAGTCTTCGACTTCGACATTTTTCTCTTGGGAACGGCCACCGTGGTCTCCCTTGTTAGCGGCAAATGCCCTGTTGGGGGCTTCGTAATGATAGCCCCACAACGCCGAAAACTTACGGGGCGTCGTCAGGAAATACGCCCTTGAGGTTTTCAAGGGCAGACCAACGGGGGTCAGAGGCCGTTGTGACACAGCTGCACTCGGTCTCTGAAAGGTCTGCTCCGCACTGGGGGCAAAACCCTGGGCAGTCCTCTCGGCACAGAGGCGACAGCGGAACGGCGAGCAAAAGACCCTCTCTGACCATGGGGAGAAGGTTGATCTGGTCATTCTCAATTTCATACGCATCGGGGTCGTAGGTCCCCTTCTGATACATCTCGTCGAGGTCAACACTCATGCGCTCAACAAGTGGAGCAAGGCAGCGCCGGCACACACCAGCCCATGTGGCCTCAGCGGTTCCGGAAACGTGAATACCCGTGGAGAGCGATTCCAGATGGACCGAGATATCAACGGGCGTGTCAACTATTCGCGAGTCATCGAATTCGAAATCAAGGACTGCAACTGCAACCTCGATGTCTTTCGTAGTTCCGGGGCGACGCAGTAGTTCAACTGCATTCACGATGAGTGGCTTAGCCAAGGTGGAACCTCTCTAGAGATCGTCTTGGTTGAAGAAATCCGCAACTTCTTGTTGCTCGATTGGTTCTTCAGACTCTGGCGGTGGTGGCTCTGAACCAATTGACAAACGATTACGACCATTGGCGACGGTCTTCGACAAACGATCGAGAAGAATTTCAAAGCTTCCAAGACGTTGGTCGAGGAAGTCTTCAGTTTCATTCTTCAAACGACGAGTCTCTTCTTCGGCTGCATCAATAACTTGGCGAGCACGAGCTTCGGCTGCACGTACAACTTCAGTTCTTTGCACCATTCGTTCAGCTTGTTGACGTGCAGCGCCCAAAAGCTCGTCTGCCTCACGCTTGGTTTTATCAAGGAATTCCTGGCGTTCTTTCAGCATCCACCGCGCTTGGCGAATTTCATCTGGCAATCGCACCAACGCATCTTCAAGAAGTTCAACCACTTCATCGCGGTCAATGCGGGGTGAACTTGACAACGGCATGCTCGGCGCTGTTGCGACTATGTCAATAGTGCGGCGAAGGATTACTTCGCTCTCGCCAAGACGAGCCTGCACTGGCATCGGCTGTGGATACGAATCATCTGTTGTGTCATCGAAATCATCAAAACTCATTATTTGCTCCGTGGGGGAAAGAGAGATGCAAGTGCATCAGATACTGCGCTAGGAACCATTGACGACACATCGCCACCATGGGCTGCAATGTCGCGAATAAAGCGACTACTAACAAAACTGAATCGCGGCTGACACGGCACGTATACAGAGCGAACACCAGCGACTGCAAAGTTCGTGTGTGCCATTTGTTGTTCCACTTCGAAATCGCCCGAGGTGCGTAGGCCCTTCACGATGCACAATGCATTGACAGACAGTGCAGCATCAACTGCGAGACCCGGAAAACTGCGCACAGAAACATTTGGCAGATGAGAACATGACGCAGCAATTAATGAAACACGCTGATCGGTTGACAAGACGCCCGATGGCTTGTCGGGGTTATGCATGACGGCAACTACAACTTCACCGAACAAGGCAGTTGCTTGCTCGACGACGTCTAGATGACCCAAATGAAACGGATCAAAACTGCCGGGGTATAACACAGTGCTCATTGCACCTCTACCGTACCGTCTGGCGCACTGCTGGGACTGAGAAAGGACACATGAGTTCGTCCATATTTCTTTTCCCGGACTGTTTCAAAGCCGGCAATTGGCCCAATCGGACGACCTGATTCAAGAACAACAAGCGGGGCAGTTACAAAAGCGAGCAATGCACCCCATGCGTCGAACCCGTATGGCGGGTCTGCAATCAGTAGATCAATACCTTGTTGGTGTGCTGCAGTCCCGACGGCATCACCAGCAATCACCGTGGATTTTTCAGAGATGCCAAGGGCTGCGATATTGCTGCGAAGTACGGCAAGGGCTGCACGGTCGTTTTCCACGAAAACACAGTGGTCGGCCCCCCGCGAAATGGCTTCAATACCCATCGCGCCCGTGCCAGCAAACAAGTCAAGTACACGTGCTCCCTGAACAACATCAAGGCTTCCGAGAGCATTAAAGACTGCTTCTCGCACCATGTCTGTCGTTGGCCGGGTGGCCTCTGACGTTGGGGCTTCTATTCGTCGACCACGTAGGTCACCTGCAACAACTCTCACGCAAGGCAGACTACGGCGGTGATTAGTCCGAAAGAGTCCATTATCTGCATCGACTGCGGAGGCCCGTGCCATTTGCTGTCCCACGCCCCTGAAGATGGGGTCTGGGAAGTCGACGATGTGGTCTCATATCGCTGTCGAGACTGCAGAGACGTGTGGTACTTCCCACTGACTGACGACGACACCGACGACGAGCAGGACATCTAAGCCTTACCCCTTGTCGAGAGGATCGAACTTCACTCCGAAAATTGCAAAATTCGCAATTCGGGTTGGTGCGTGATTCAACCAGAAGTTAAGACTGAGTCTTTTCGGGTCGCGCACAAATGGTTTGTTTGCGGCAACCGCATCGACAGTGCGGATTGCAAGCTTCACCGGATCAGCTGTAGGAATCAACTGCAAGCGTTGAAAACGCTTCACAACATTTCTGATAGTTGACGTCTTGTCTTCGATGACATCCCACATGCCCGTATCAACTGGCCCAGGCGACAACACAGTGATATTGACTTTTGTTGATTTCAATTCACGACTCAGACCATTTACAAAGTTCAGAATGCCTGCCTTCGTTGCGCCGTACACAGACATGCCTGGGAAACCAGCAGTGCCAGCAAGGGACGACACAAACACAATGTGTCCTGAATTACGCGCAATCATTCCTGGCAACGCATGACGAGTGAGCAACATCGGAACTTCTAAGTTGACTCGTGCAACAGTACGAATTTCGCGTTCATCTTCGACAGCAAATGCAGTTGAGGTCTCAAGACCTGCGTTATTAACCAAGATGTCAATGTGTCCGTGCAGTTTCTCTATCTGTTGAATGAGCCCGTCAACAGACAGATCATCCGACAGATCCGACACGACTGCATTGCCTCCAATTGCAACAGCAACAGCTTCAAGGGCGTCAACACTGCGCGCCACAACTGTGACTTTTGCGCCGCGAGATGCAAACTGTCGGGCTAGCTGCTCGCCAATTCCCCGTGAACCACCTGTGACTACTACGTGTTTACCTTTGAGTTCCATTCGATTCCCCCTCGATATGTCCTCAACCGTAGTACGCCTGCGTTACGACTTAAACAGGAACTCTTCGTCGGTGTCAGAGAAGAGCAAATCAAGTTCATCACGAAGCAATGGCAAGTCAGACAACATTGGATCAGCTTGGATAATGCCAACTGCTGCTTCGCGGGCCCATTGAATTAGTTCAAGATCGCGCTGCAGTGAGGCAAGGGTAAGATCGCTTTGCCCCTTTTGGTTCACGCTCATGATGGTGCCTTCGCCACGAAGTTTGAGGTCTTCTTCAGCCAACACAAAACCATCTGTAGACGCCACTAGTGCTTCAATTCGCGGTGACGGATCGCCATTCTGTGTCATGAGATAACACTGCGATAGCAATTTTCCGCGCCCCACTCGACCGCGTAACTGATGTAACTGTGCGATACCGAAACGATTTGCATCGAGAACCGCCATGCATGTGGCGTTCGGAACGTCAACACCTACTTCAATGACAGTTGTAGCAACGAGAACCTGAGTTGCGCCTGAACGGAACGAATTCATGACAGCTTCTTTATCCGCCGACGACATGCGTCCGTGCAATAAACCGATTGTGTATCCAGCCAAATCTTGTGCAGAGAGTTGGTCGAACGTTTCTTGTGCTGATGCAACTTCTAGTTTCTCGCTTTCTTCAATCAGCGGACACACCACATATGCCTGCTCGCCCGCATCAAGCCTGCCGCGCACATCTGCCCACATTGATTCAATTTCTATTGGCGCATGCACCCATGACGTTGAGATTGGTGTACGACCTGGCGGCAATTCATCAAGCACACTGACATCAAGATCGCCGTACACAGTCATGGCAGCAGTTCGCGGAATTGGTGTTGCGGTCATTACCAACACGTCTGGCACAAGTCCATGTTCAGACTCTTGCGCTTTGTCACGCAACCGAGAACGTTGTTCGACTCCGAAGCGGTGCTGTTCGTCGACCACAACAACACCAAGGCTTTTGAAATTCACGGAATCTTGAATAAGCGCATGCGTGCCTATCGCAATATCGACTGAACCATCAGCGATGCCAGCCAAAATATTGCGGCGTTGCTCCCCCGTTACTTTGTTCGTGAGAAGTTCAATACGCAATGTGCGGTCACCAAAGAGATTCGAATCATCTGACACTGTGAGCGACGCAAGCAACGCACGAATACCTAAAGCGTGTTGGTCTGCCAGCACTTCAGTGGGCGCCATGATTGCTGCCTGATGTCCACCTTGAACAGCAGCCAGCATTGTTGCAACTGCCACCAAAGTCTTTCCAGAACCAACATCACCCTGCAGAAGTCGATGCATCGGAGTCCCTGAAGCAAGGTCTTTATAAATCTCACCGATTGTTCTCTTTTGCGCACCGGTAAGCGGGAACGGGAGTGCCTTCATGAACCCTTCAATGAGATGACCTGAGGTTTCATGGCTAAACCCAGCAGA
>CAIZMV010000184.1 GCA_903934195.1 uncultured Acidimicrobiaceae bacterium
GCCCGACAGCACAGTGGTTCTGGAAACCTTGATCGTCGAAATCACCTTTGGGCCACTCTTCAAACGAAGTTGAGTACCGGCTTTCAATGTTCTCGACGAACACACTGTTGTCTTTCCTGACTTATCAGTCTTCTTGGAAGCAACCCGCGACCATTTCCACGTCTTCTTCGACTTCACACCCGCTTCGACTACAACAGTTTTTGACTTCCATTTCGAGCCAGCGTTGATCGAGATCAAGTTTCCTTGTTCAACCGTGGACACAATTGAAACGACTGGCGTCTTTGCCTCTGCAACTTGTGCACAGACGGCAAAGCCGAATCCGAGCACCATAGATAGTTGGGCAATGCGGGCAATGAAGGTCTGTGGCACCTCGATATCTTAATGTACCTGAGGTACAGAAAGGTATCGAGCCAGTTAGCCCCGACGCGACTGCATGATGGCAGTGACGATTTTGCCGTCTGCCTTGCCCTGAGAGGCTTTCATCACGCGGCCAACGATGGCGCCTGATGCTTTTTCGTCGCCAGCCATGTACTTGGCCCATGCACCAGGATCAGCAGCAATTGCCTCGTCAACCATGGCTTCAACGGCTGATGTATCCATGGCTTCAAAGCCCTTTGCAGCAGCAATGGCTGCAGCATCGCCACCGCCATGTTCCACCAATTCGGCGAGAACTGTTTTGGCTTGTGTGGCAGACAGTTTGGCATCCCGCTCGAGCACTGTGAGTTTGGCAAGGTCAGCAGCAGGTACCGCGGGAACCGGACCAGCATCAGCGAAACCTTGTTGAACGTAAATCAGCGCACGCACTGCATCGCCGCCTGCATCAACAACTGCTTGCACGTAATCATGTTGCCCACGCTCCACAACAACGATGACTGCCTCTGACTGAGTGTCGTACCCAGTGAGTGCAGAAAGCGCAGTGCGTCGTGCAGCAGGAAGCATTGGCAAATTGTCGCGAACAGCTTGAACCCATTCGGCAGACGGTGCTAGCGGCACCAAGTCTGGCTCTGGGAAATATCTGTAATCGTCGGCATCTTCTTTCACACGCAATGTGTGCGTGCGGCCTTCGGCATCATCCCAGTGACGTGTCTCTTGGCGAATTGTGCCGCCGGAATCAAGAACATCAATTTGGCGACGAGCTTCATAATCAATTGCTCGGCCGAGTGCACGAATGGAGTTCACGTTCTTAATTTCACAACGAGTACCAAACATGGTGCCAGGCTTATGAACAGACACGTTTGCGTCGACTCGCATTGAGCCTTCTTCCATCTTTGCGTCTGATGCGCCGATGACTTCAAGAATGGCACGCAATTCAGCTACATATTCTTTGGCATGTTCACTGGTGCGAATGTCAGGTCGTGACACGATTTCCACCAAAGGAACACCTGCGCGGTTGAAGTCAATTAGCGAATAATCACTGCCATGAATACGTCCGGTAGCGCCACCAACGTGGGTGCTCTTACCAGTGTCTTCTTCAAGGTGGGCACGTTCAACACCAATGCGGGTTCCGCTTGGCAACACGAGGAAACCATCGATGTTCAAAGGAATGTCGTATTGACTGATTTGGTACGCCTTTGGCATGTCTGGATAGAAGTAGTTCTTGCGGTGGAATATGCAGGGTTGAATACTGCAGTTCAATGCAACACCGATACGCATAGCGAGTTCGACTGCTTGCTTGTTCAGAACAGGCAATGCACCAGGCAAGCCAAGCGTTACTGGGTCGATGTTTGTGTTTGGTTCGTCACCAAAATGGTTTGGTGAGCCGCTGAACAATTTTGTCTTTGTTGCGAGTTCAACGTGGACTTCAAGGCCAACGATGAGTTCCCAACCGCCCTCAAGCATTTGCTCGCTAGTTGCGACGATGGAACTGAGTGGATCTTGTGTCATTTCGCTCCTCCGGCTGCATTTTCAAGGGCGCCGCCAACACGGAACATTGGTGCTTCACCAAGCGCAGGTGCAAGAACTTGAATTCCGACAGGCATGCCATGTGCGCCAGTACCAAAAGGCACACTCATTGCTGGGTGCCCAGCAAGGTTGGTGGGGATTGTGTAGATGTCGCACAAGTACATAGCCATTGGGTCATCAACTTTGTCACCAAATGGAAACGCAACCACCGGCGATGTTGGGGTGAGAATTACATCTACTTGCGCATACGCACGTTCGAAATCTTCAGCAATTAGTCGGCGCACTTTGAGGGCCTTGCCGTAATACGCGTCGTAATAACCAGCAGACAATGCATAGGTACCAAGCATGATGCGACGCTTTACTTCATCACCGAAACCAGCTGCACGAGTAGCGCCATACATTGAATTGGTATCTACAGCGTTGACGCGAAGGCCGTATCGAACGCCGTCGTAGCGAGCTAAGTTACTACTGGCCTCTGCAGGTGCGATGAGGTAATACGCAGTAAGTGCGTACGACAAGCTTGGCAATGTGACGTCAACAATGGTTGCGCCCGCAGCTTCAAGTGCTGCGAAGGCTTCATTGAGGCGCGCAATAACTTCTGGTTCTGCGCCAGCAGGAAGATCTGTCACGCGACCAATGCGCATTCCTGCAACACCTTGCGATACAGATGCAACAAGTGCAGGTGCTGGCTGTGGAATTGATGTTGAGTCCATTGCATCGTGACCAGCAATTGCTTCTGTAATCAATGCAGCATCGGCAACTGTTGTTGCAAATGGACCAACCTGGTCGAGTGAACTTGCATATGCACACAAGCCGTAACGACTGACTAATCCGTACGTCGGCTTCACGCCGACAACACCACACATTGCTGCGGGTTGGCGAATACTGCCACCCGTATCGCTGCCAAGACTGACAGGTGCAAAACCAGCAGCTACTGCTGCGGCACTACCACCGCTTGAACCACCGGGAACGCGAGAAGTATCGAGTGGGTTACGGGTAGGACCAAATGCTGAGTTTTCAGTGCTGGAACCCATTGCGAATTCATCGAGGTTTGTTTTGCCAACCATGATGGCGCCGGCATCACGTAAGCGCGATACAACCGTGGCGTCATACGGAGGCTTCCAACCTTCAAGAATCTTTGATGAGCATGTTGTTTCAATGCCATGGGTGCACAAGTTGTCTTTAATGGCAATAGGCACACCAGCAAGTGGACCAACTGGTCGACCCGCTGCAATATCGGCATCAATTGCATCAGCATGCGCACGCGCTGCATCGGCTGTCACAAGATTGAAAGCATGAATGTCAGTCTCGCGTGCAGTGATTTGTGCAAGATACGAATCAATGACTTCACGTGCAGTGATTTGCTTTGATGCGATTGCTGCAGCAATGCCAGATGCTGTTGTTGGAATAGCAGCCATTTCTAGTCGTCCAATCCGATGATTGGTGGAACACGAAAACGACGTTGGTCAGACGATGGCGCTGCATCCAATACTTCGTCTGTATCAAGACATGGTTGTTCGACATCTTCACGCAACACATTGACAAGCGGGAAAGGCTGAGTCATTGGGCCAACACCAGACAAATCAAGCGCGTCA
>CAIZMV010000185.1 GCA_903934195.1 uncultured Acidimicrobiaceae bacterium
AGTACGAATAAGCGGAGTAGCGTTTCGTTCAGGCGAGTAAATGCGTTTTGTGCTCATTTGCACTTTTCTGCAAATAAAGCCTGCAGTAAACGGGTTTATGTCTCCGTCTTTGGCCGCATCAATATCGGTGATCACACCTTCAGTAACGGTGACATCAAGCGTGCACGCATCTGGGCAATCCAATGTGCAAACAGTACGAATGACGTTTGATTTCATTGCTCTTTTGGTTCCTCTAGATCTTCAAAACGGTTGATGTTTCTCAGTGATGGAAATGCAGCCCACCAGACACCCGCAACTGCAAGTGTTGCAATGCCGCCACCAATCACAGTGGCAGGCGTGCCGACAAAACTGGATACTGCGCCAGACTCAAATGATCCGAGTTCGTTAGAGGCGCCAATGAACACGTTTTCTACCGCACTTACGCGTCCGCGTTTGTCATCTGGTGTCACTAGTGGAACGAGCGAGCTACGAATAAACACACTGATCATGTCCGCAGCAAAAATGACTAACAGAGCAATAAACGCAACCAGGTACGATTTTGTTGTCCCAAGAACAATTGTTGCCACGCCAAAAACTCCCACAGCAACTAACAGAGTGCGACCAACATGACGGCGGATTGGTCGAAACGCCAAGAAGATCGCCATCGTGGCTGCACCTATTCCTCCGGCGGCACGCAACCAGCCGTAAGCAATATCGCCAACATTCAACTGTTCTTCTGCGATAACAGGAAGCAGTGCGACTGCACCTCCGAACAACACGGCAAAGAGGTCGAGCGAGATAGCTGCCAATAACACAGGAGTCTTGCGAATAAACACAAGCCCTTCAACCGCATCGCGAAGTGTTGGTCGCTCTAATGGAACTACTGGTTCAACAACTTTTGGCAACTTAACAAGAGACAGGAAGAACATTCCACCTGCAATGAAGACTGCAGCTGCCCCATAGGCCAACGCAGGGTCAACGGCATATAGGAACCCGCTTATTGCAGGCCCAAAGATTGCAGCGCCTGTCCACGTAGCGCTGTAAAACGCGATCACTCGTGGTAGCCCACCTTCTGGTGCAATCATGGCCGCAATTGGTCGCAACGCAGGCGACAAGAACGCACGCGACGCACCAAACAGAACCGCGATTGCGAAAATGGGGCCAGCTGATGTGGGGTCAGTTAGTGCATACAGCATCAGAAGAATCGAACTGATGAACTCGCCGAATTGGGCAACAAGCGAAACCTTCTTGCGATTAAGTCTGTCGGCAACTGTTCCGGTAACGAGCACGAGCAACACGGCAGGCATGAACTCCGCAAGTCCGAGCCAACCAATGTCTAACTCTGAGTCAGTGATGTCGAAGATGTGTTTGCCCAATGCTGCTGCCTGCAGCATGACTCCGGTTGTAAGAACAAAACTAGATATCAGAAGAGGTCGAATCCCTGGTGCAGACAATGCCACTCGTGCTGGCATTACCCCGGGTTGACTTGTCATCGAGCAGTCCAGCCGCCATCAACGATGACTGATTGACCTGTCATAAATGATGATGCATCACTGACCATAAACAACAACGCTCCGTCAAGTTCATGTTCTGCTCCCATGCGAGGAATCGGCGAATTCTGCATCACGTATTTTTGCGAACTGTCATCAGTATCCATTCCGGCTGTCATCTCACTGACAAACCATCCAGGACATAGCGAGTTCACACGCACCCCTTTTCGGGCCCACTGAACAGCAATTTCCCGCGACAGTGCAATAACTGCACCCTTGCTAGCGGCATAGTTCGCTTGCTTAATTGGCGTGCCCGCAATCATTCCCAAAATAGATGCCACATTCACGATGACACCACTTCTGTTTGCAACCATGTTTTCGCCTGCAAGTTTGCACAGATGCCAAATTGCAGTGGTGTTCACTTCCATAGTTTCTTCAAACATGTCGAGAGTTTCAGATTCAATTGCAATCTTGTGAGTGATTCCTGCGTTATTCACCAAGATGTCCACTCGCCCACACTTTGCAATAACTTCGGCAATCAACGCCTCGCGGTCACTTGCACTAGCAACGTCACACTTAATGGAAATCGACCCTGGAAGTTCCTTTGCCAGAGACTCCAAACGATCAAGACGACGAGCGGTCAGCACCACAGTGGCCCCTGCTGCATGAAGGACTCGTGCAAAGCGGGCACCAAGACCAGATGAGGCACCAGTGACGATGGCAATCTTGCCATCAACTCGAAATTGGGAGACGGGGTCAAAAGAGGAAGAATTCGCCATGCGCCGAGGCTATTGCCCCGTGGCTCATGTGTCAGCATGGAAAACATGAAGGTTCGCATTGGCTACGGATTAGGGGTTCGCACCGCCCTAAATGACACAGGTTTTCTTGAAGTGGTCGACACCCTAGAGAAGCTTCGCTTTGACAGTTTGTGGCTCAGTGAGCGCATTGGCGGAGACGCACCAGACCCATTGGTTGCAATGGCCATGGCCGCTGCTCGTACCACTCGTCTCAAGGTGGGAATGAGCGTCATGGTTCTTCCTGGTCGCAACCCAATTGTGTTGGCGAAAGAACTAGCAACGCTTGATCGCATGTCGAATGGGCGCCTTCTTCCCGCATTCGGACTTGGTGTTGCAGATGTTCACGAACAACAAGCGTTCGGCGTTGAACGCACGAAGCGCGCAAAAATGTTTAACGAAGCGCTTGCAGTTCTTCGTTCATGCTGGACGGATGAGGAAGTCACATTTCACGGCGAGTTCTACAACTACGACAACTTGCGCGTGAACCCAAAACCAAAGCAACAACCACCTGACGTGTGGCTTGGTGGCATTGCCGAGAGCGAACTGAAGCGCGTGGGGCGCTTGGCTGACGGATGGTTGCCATCATTCGTTACACCACAGGATGCTGAAGCAGGTTGGAAAACAATCACCGCTGTTGCAACAGAACATGACCGTGAAATTGAGGACGAGCACTTCGGCGTACTTATCCCCTACGTCATTGGTGAACCACCTGCAGCATTACTTGCTGGATTGAAGGCTCGTCGGCCAGACCTTGACGACGTATCTGTTCTGGTTCCAAC
>CAIZMV010000186.1 GCA_903934195.1 uncultured Acidimicrobiaceae bacterium
GATGAGCGCGGGTCAGTTGAACTCGTCAATGTGACGAAGAAATACGGCGACATGGTGGCAGTTGACTCCATGAACCTTTCAGTTCATCCCGGCGAATTTTTGTCGCTATTAGGTCCTAGCGGCTGTGGCAAGACCACAACGCTGCGCATGCTTGCTGGTTTTGAGCAGCCAAACTCTGGTCATATCCGCATTAACGGATTAGAAGTGCAACATATTCCGCCATACAAGCGTGAAGTAAACACTGTCTTCCAGCACTACGCATTGTTCCCTCATATGACTGTTGCCGAAAATGTGGCGTACGGCCTCAAGCAGTCAGGTACACCTAAGAGCGAAGTTGCTGCTCGCGTTGCAGAAGCTCTTGACATGGTGCAGATGTCGAAACTTGCCGAACGTCATCCGCGCCAAATGTCTGGTGGTCAGCAACAGCGAGTCGCGGTTGCTCGCGCGCTAGTGAATCGCCCCAGTGTTCTGCTCCTCGACGAACCGCTTGGTGCTCTTGACCGCAAACTACGTGAAGAGATGCAGATTGAACTGAAGCTCCTTCAGAGTCGTCTTGGCATCACATTTGTTTTCGTAACTCACGACCAAGAAGAAGCCATGTCTATGTCAGACCGAATCGCGATCATGCTCGACGGCCACATTGAACAACTTGGCGACCCAGAGACTGTGTATGAGCACCCTTCGTCTGCTTTCGTTGCCGGGTTCGTTGGCCGAAACAATTTCTGGACCGGCGTCGCCACTGAAGATGGAGCAATTGCCGATGACGGCACTGTGTTCATTGCGTCGCGCCCAGAGGAAGATGTTCCGAACGGTGAAGACACATTGTCGGCAGTTCGCCCCGAGTGCATGGTTCTGACGTCGGAACGCCCGCAACAGGCTCACAACGTGGTGCAGGCCACGGTGTCTGGAATTTCTCATTTTGGTGATGTGCTGCAATATGTAGTTACCGCAGGAGACCGCGACCTCATTGTCATGTCGCCCCGTACCAGCACCAACCGCCCTGCGCTGGGGGACTCTGTCTGGTGCTCGTGGGCGCCTGAAGAGGTATATCTGTTCTCGGCCCGCCAAGCCGGGGTAGTAATGGCAGAGCCGAACAACGACTAGACCGCTAGGGAACGCCAGTCCACGGACTAGGTTGTCCCTTGTAACGAATCTCTAACCACTAAACAACAAGGAGAAATCACATGACACAGGAACTACGAATTCTTGCCCCAGATAGCTTTCGCGAGAAGTTAAATCGTCGCGCATTTATCAAAGCGGGTACCGCAACTGCTGGTATGGCAGTGGTGTTGATGGCATGTGGCGGATCAGATTCTGATTCACCTGATACCACTGCTGCAGCAGCAGGTGAGGGTGCAACACAAGCAACGGGCGACTGGAGCCGCGTTATCAATAAGTCATCAGGAACTCTTGCCATGTACACATGGGGTGACTATGACGATCCAGAGTTGGTGGGCGCTCTTGCCGAATCAAGCCTTGGCGTAAAGATGAAGGTTGACTACTTCGGCAGCAACGAAGACCTCATCACTAAGTTGTCAGCAGGTGGCGGCTCAAGCAGCGGATTCGACATTGTTGTTCCGACCGGCCCGTACA
>CAIZMV010000187.1 GCA_903934195.1 uncultured Acidimicrobiaceae bacterium
AATGACTGATGTAGCCGACCAATCCACACGCGTCTCTTTTCGGGTCAACGGCACGGACGTTTCGGTCGCTTCTGATCACCCACACCTGCTTGCGGCCCTGCGCGATGAGCTGAATATCACGTCTCCGAAGGATGGGTGCTCGCCCAGCGGGCAATGTGGTTGCTGCACAATCATGATTGATGGCAAAGCCCAGGTCTCGTGCCAATACCCCGTTGCCAAGGCTGATGGACGCGAGATCATCACACTCGAAGGTGTCGACGAATCAGAACGTCAGTCCTTTTCAGATGCATTCGCGGCGTGCGGCGGTTTGCAGTGCGGTTTTTGTATCCCCGGAATTGTTATGCGCGCAAAGTCGCAGATAGACAAGAAGGGCGCTGACCTCAAACGAGAAGATATGGCGCGTCATCTGGGAGCACACCTTTGCCGCTGCACTGGCTACGTGAAAATTCTGGATGCAATTGAGGTCGTCGCTAAAGGAACCCCGGTTTCAGTTTCTCTTCCTGGCGGAATCGGATCACGCGGGGCCAAGTATGAAGCGGGCGAACTTGCTCTTGGTGATCGCGGGTATGTCGACGACATACGAGTTCCCGGAATGCTTCATGCAGCGCTTCACCTAACAGCCCATGTTCGTGCAGACGTTCTTGCAATAGATACAACAGCCGCATTAGCTGCACCTGGCGTAGAGGCAGTGTTTACCGCAGCAGATGTTCCAGGCGACATTCGCGTCGGAATCATCTACAAAGACTGGCCAATCTTCATTGGTGTCGGGGAACGTACGTCATATGCCGGCGATGTTCTTGCCATCGTTGTTGCGCGCACTCGCCGCGAAGCACGTGCAGCAGCTGAACTCATACAGGTCACCTATTCCCCACTGCGACCAATCGTCGATGCTGTGTCAGCTATTACAGATTCCGAAATTGCAGTATGGGGAACCGACAGCAATGTTTTGTCGCGCAGTGAATATCAACGTGGCGATACTCAAGCAGCACTTGTCGCAAGTTCATTCACTGTTACCGAAACTTTCCAGACTCAACGCATTGAACATGCTTTCTTAGAACCCGAATCAACGCTTGCCGTACCTGACACTGAAGCTGGCACCATGCATGTGTACTCAGGAGGTCAGGGAGTCTGGGATGATCGCGATCAGATTTGCGACATCTTGAATATTGGCAAAGACAAAGTCACTGTTGAATTGGTGTCAAACGGCGGCGCTTTTGGTGGCAAAGAAGACATGTCGAACCAAGGACAAACCGCCCTTGCTGCGTGGCTATTGCAACAACCTGTTAACTGCACGTTGTCGCGCGAGGAAAGCTTCCTGATGCACGCCAAGCGTCACCCCATTCGCATGGAGTATTCAGTCGGATGCGATGCCAATGGCAAATTGACTGCAGTCCATGCCCGAATGATTGGCGACTCCGGTTCGTACGCATCTGTTGGCATGAAAGTGTTAGAGCGTGCAGCTGGCCATGCGACTGGTCCCTATTACGTACCGAATGTTGACGTTGCATCTGTAGCAGTGCGCACCAACAACCCTGTCTGTGGAGCTTTCCGTGGTTTTGGCGCAAACCAAGCCCAATTCGCAATGGAAGGTTGCCTAGATCGCCTTGCAGAACAACTCGGCATCTCAGGCTGGGAAATTCGCAAGCGCAACGTTATTCACCCTGGCCAAATTTGGGGACCTGGCCAAATCATGGATGACGGATGCAAAGGCGCAGACATGTGTCTTGATGAAATCAAGCCTGCATACGATGCTGCTGTTGCTGCGGGGCGCGCTGTTGGGCTTGGCCTCGGACTCAAGAACTCGGGACTCGGAAACGGCTTTCGCGAAGTTGCACGCGCTGTTGTTCACTTCCGTGCGGATGGCATTGTCGAAGTGCGACACGGTTGGACCGAAATGGGCCAAGGCGTTCACACTGTTGCACTTCAAGTAGCTGTTGAGGAACTAGGTATCGATGCATCTTCAATTCGTGTGTTCGTCGATACATCTCGTCAATTGGGTTTCGGGCAGACAACGGGAAGTCGCGGCACCCTCATGGCAGCAGCAAGTGTTCAGCGTGCCTGTGCAGCTGCCTTAGAAGATGACTGCAAGACCGGAATCGATTACACCGGCGAATACGTTATTGACTGGACACATCATCTGGGCGAACCTGGCGTCGAGAATCCAATCATTCACTCTGCATTCGGATACGCCGCTCAAATGGTCATCATGGATCCTGAGACTCAGAAGATTGACAAAGTGGTCGCGGTTCATGACGTTGGTCGTGCTGTAAACCCAACACTGTGCGAAGGACAAATTGAAGGTTCGGTACACATGGGCCTCGGATATGCCTTGACCGAAGAATTCCCTAGTGACGAATTGGGATACCCCACAAACATGACATTGCGTTCTCTCGGAATCATTCGTCCGAAAGATATGCCGCCAGTAGATGTGGTCATGGTGGAATGTCCGCAACCTCGTAGCCCGTATGGCATCAAGGGCGTTGGCGAAATCGGTCTAGTGCCTACAGCGCCAGCAGTTGCAGCGGCTCTTCACGCAGCCGATGGAATTTGGCGCACACAACTTCCGATGAAACCTAAAAACTCCGATTCAAATGAGGACCCAACATGACAAGCCCCGCAGCCCTGTATCTGCAAGATGCTCACCCCATTGCTGAAGGCATGGAATACACAAAGTACGCAGAACAAAAAGGTTTCGAAGCAGTGTGGCAAGCAGACAGTCGCCTTGTACGCGATGCCATTGTTCCCATGTCAGCATTCGCTGCAGTCACAGACAAGATAAAGATTGGATCTGGCGTCGTTGATTGCTGGACTCGTAACCCTGCTCGCCTTGCAGCAACGTTTTCTACTCTTGATGACCTCGCCCCAGGCCGAGTGATTCTTGGCATCGGTGCATGGTGGGACCCACTTGCAGAAAAAGTAGGCATCTCTCGCGCGAAGCCTCTTCGTGCAATGCGCGAAATAATCACAGCAGTTCGTGCTCTGTTGGCAAATGAAACCGTCACGATGAATGGCGAATTTGTACATCTTGATGGCGTCGAACTTGACTACGTATACCAAGAGCGTCGTCCAAAAGATGTGCCCATTTATCTCGGCGCTACTGGCATGCAAATGATGGAGCTTGCGGGCGAAATTGCAGATGGTGTTGTTCTGAACTATCTCGTGTCTCCCGACTACAACAAGAAGGCTCTCGAGCATCTTGCGATTGGTGCAGACAAAGCTGGACGTTCATGGGAAAAGATTGATAGACCGCAACTCGTTGTATGCAGTGTTCATGAAGATCGCAAGACGGCACTTGATATGGCACGAATGATGGTTACCCAATACCTCGGTCAACAGCCACACATCATGAAGGCCTCTGGCGTTCCGCAATCACTTCTCGACAAAGTTGGTGAAGTTCTGACATGGCCTGCAACCCATGAACAAGTCGAGGCTGCTTCAAAGCTTGTGCCAGATGAAATTGTTCAGATGCTCACAGCATCGGGAACTCCTGATGAAGCGCGTGCAAAGGTTCGTGAATACATGGCAGATGGTGCCACATGCCCCATCTTGTACCCACTTGGTGATGTCACAGCAATGATCGACGCATTCGCTGGCTGGACTGCCTAGTCCCACTCTTCCATCACATACGATTGACGCAGTGAACGCTGCATCGCCATTAACGAGTCGCCTACAAGGCTTTGGCGCATCAATCTTTGCTGAGATGACTGCGCTTGCAGTATCTACAGGGTCAATCAATCTCGGCCAAGGGTTTCCTGATTACGACGGCCCTGCAGAAGTTCTTCAGATTGCACGCGACCAAATTGCCGGGGGAAACAATCAGTACCCACCCGGAATTGGCATGGCAGATCTTCGACTTGCCGTCAGTGGACATCAAGATCGATTCTGGGGACTCACTTATGACCCGACTACGGAAATCCTCATCACCATGGGAGCTACCGAAGCTTTAGCCGGAGCACTTCTCGGCATCTTGAATGACGGCGACGAAGTAATCGTCTTTGAGCCCCTATTCGACACGTATGCAGGGTGCATCGCCTTGGCAGGCGCGATCAGTGTGCCAATCACATTACGGCCGCAAGAATCTGGTCGCTATGAATTCGATGCTGACGAGTTGCGGCGTTCAATTACATCGCGCACGCGAATGATTCTTTTGAATTCGCCGCATAACCCCACTGGTTCAGTATTCACCTTTGAAGAACTTCAAACCATCGCGTCAATAGCAATAGAACACGACCTGATTGTTATCTCTGACGAGGTGTACGAACACTTGGTATTTGACAATAAGAAACACATTCCTATTGCAACCTTGCCTGGAATGTTCGAGCGAACCATCACAATTTCATCGGGCGGAAAGTCGTTCAATACAACAGGGTGGAAAATTGGTTGGGCGTGCGCCCCTGCTCCCCTCATCAATGCCACACGCATGGCTAAACAACTATTCACGTTCGCAGGTGGTTCACCATTTCAACCCGCAATTGCTGCCGGCCTTCGCCTTCCTGATTCCTACTTCACTGCCCTTGCAGCTGATCTGCAGAACAAGCGCGATGTGTTGATGTTGGCTCTCGAAGAATGTGGATTACGACCAATTACACCTGAAGGCACCTACTTCATTACCGCCGATGTTCGTGGTCGGCGAGCCGATGGTGACGGAGTTGCATTCTGTCGCGAACTTCCAGGTCAGGCTGGAATTGTCGCAATTCCTGCAGCAGTCCTCTATGACCCTCGGCATGAATCTGAAGGTCGCCATTTGGTTCGCTTTGCTTTCTGCAAAGAACGGTCAACCATCGCTCGTGCGTCTGAACAATTGCGAGCATGGGCATGAAAGTCGCAGTAGTACAAGTCGACACTGTGTGGCAAGACAGAGAAGCGAATTTCGCCCAGATAGCTCTCCTCGTTTCCGCTGCCGTGGAGAGCGGTGCAACATTTGTTTTGCTCACAGAGATGTTCTCAACAGGTTTTGTCGTAGACCGAAGCGATATTGGCGAGCCAGAAGGCGGCCCTTCGTCACAATTCCTTTCCCAGATGGCAACGCAACACAATGTGTGGATAGGTGGCAGTTGTCCAGAAGTGGCCGGAGATGATCCTCGCCCATTTAATTCCTTTGTTCTTGTGAGCCCACTGGGCAAACAACACAGGTATCACAAGATTCACCCATTCACATATGGTGGAGAAGATACCTATTTCCGCCCTGGTAGTGAGTTTGTAACCGTTGATGTTGACGGAATTCGCGTGACTCTTTTTGTTTGCTACGACCTTCGATTCGCCGATGAGTTTTGGAAGACCGCTAAAAACACTGATGTCTATTTGGTGCCTGGAAACTGGCCTGCATCTCGCCGCGAACACTGGATGACCTTACTGCGGGCACGAGCAATAGAGAATCAAGCATTTGTAATTGGTTGCAATCGCGTAGGCACAGGTGGGGGTTTGAATTACGCCGGCGATAGTCGAGTCATCAACCCTCTCGGAGAAGTAATTGCAGAGGCAGGCGATGTCTCCACCATTCTGTATGCCGACATTTCCGCAGAAGAAGTTCAGACAGTTCGAACATCGTTCCCGTTTATGCAGGACCGCCGCTAAGCGGACGGACTAACTGATTTCGTACTTGATCGGCAACCGCTTTAGTCCACCAACAAAAGTTGTCTTCATTAGTGCAGGTTCACCATTTAGTTCAATTGATTTCAGGCGTGGCACAAGCTCTGCAAAGAACGCTTTTATTTCCATGCGGGCCAACATTGCGCCCAGACAGTAATGAACTCCGAAACCAAAAGCCAGTTGTTTGTTTGGTGAACGCGTGATATCGAACTTGTTCGGGTTGACAAAGACTTCTTCATCCCTGTTGGCAGACGGATACGACAACAGAACAGATTGACCTTTTTTGATTGTGACTCCACGAATGGTGTAGTCCTGCGTTGCAGTTCTCATAAAGTGCTTAACGGGAGTTACCCAACGAATGATTTCATCAGCAGCGGTGGCGTAGAGAGACGGGTCTTTACGCAACATCTCCAACTGGTCAGGGTTCGCAATCAGCGCTTGTAAGCCTCCAGCTATGGCTGATGCCGTGGTGTCATGACCTGCAGTCGCGGCAATCACGTAATACGAGATGGTCTGAATCATTGTCAGTTCTTCGCCATTGATGGTGCCATTTGCTACTGCTGAGGCAAGGTCAGCGGTTGGGTTTGCGCGCCGATCCTCTGTCACTTGAGTGAAGTACGCGAAGAAGTCTGTAATCACAGCAATCAAATCTTCTGGAGAAGTGCCTCGACTCATTTCCTCATCAGACGCCCCAAACAACTCCTGAGTCAACTTCAACATGCGCGGATAATCGGATTCAGGGAGTCCAAGAATGTCAAGAATTACTTGCAGAGGCAATTGCATTGCGATGTCCGTTGCAAAATCAAGAGACCCACCAGCATCAGCCATCTTGTTCACAAATCGCTTTGACAATTCGGCTAACCGTGTATCCATCTTCCCAAGATTCTTTGGCAAGAACCATTCACTTGTTACCCCACGTAGATCGCGGTGTTCAGGATCATCAACATGAATAAGAGTCCGAAGCATGTGACCGTTCTCTTCATTTCGACGGTCTGCCTCAGCAGGTCCCAACACTGGTCGAGGTTCGTTGATGAAAATGTCATTGTGTAATTCAATTTCCAAAACATCAGCGTGCTTAGTAATGGCAAAGAAGGGGTTAACCATCCCCGTCGGGTCTTCGAAATAATGAATCGGTGATTCCTTACGCAAGAGCGCACAGGCTGCTTCAAAACGTTCTGTATCTGCGTATGCGCTCGGATCAGTAAAGACCAAAACTGCTTCATTAACGGACATTGACATAAGACACCCCCTGGTCATGACCATTATGACCCATCTGAATGGCCCGTCTATAACCCTGATGTGCGTTTAGTCTTGATACGTGCCTCCACAGACCTCACGCCCCGTTCTTGCGCGAATCAGTTCACTGTTAGGTATTGCTATCGGAATTGCCGGAGTTGCGTTCGTTGCTCGAACGTTGATTTCGAAATGGGACGAAGTCAGCGATGCATTTAGCAAAGTGGATGCAATAAATCTGGTTTTGAGTCTTCTCTTGGGTCTTGCAGCCATGACATCAATTGGCTGGATCTGGGTAACGATGATCGTTGCCCGTTCACACAATGTTCGTCATCGCAATGCCATGGCTTGGTATTTCACTGGGCAATTAGGCAAATATGTTCCGGGCGGAATCTGGCCCATCGTGGGACGAGCAGAACTTGCGGTTCGTAACGGCATTCCCCGTCTTGATGCATATGCATCGACCGGTTTGTCTCTTGTTACGACATACGCAGCAGCCGTGGTGACAATTGGTATCGGAGCTGCCGTAACTACGGGCCACCGTCTCATTGCCGTCTTGATTGCCGTCGGCATCGTCCTTGCCTATGCAGCCTTCTCACAGCCATCTCTTCGCGCTGCAATTATTCGTATCGCCACCCGTGTCTCGTCATCAGCGTCATCCCTGACAGACCCGAAGAGACTCGCACGTCTCACTGTTGTTCACATTCCCGCCTGGATACTGATGTCGCTCTCTACATCGGTCACAGCTACAGCTTTCGGTGCCAAGATCAGCATCGCAGACATGCTGTTCATCACC